>JADYYZ010000218.1 GCA_020853405.1 Acetobacteraceae bacterium | reverse complement strand
TTTCACCGCCCCCCGAAGTCGCGACCGTGGCTCTGCTGATCGACTGGCTGGCCGCCCGCAGCCCCGGCCACCACGACGCCTTCGCGCACCGGGGCGCCATCCGCTGCGCGGTCAACCAGGATTTCGCGACACCCGACACGCCGGTCGGCGCGGGCGATGAGGTGGCGTTCTTTCCCCCGGTCACGGGCGGCTGAGGCGATGGCGCGCGTGCTTGTCCAGCCGCAAGCGTTCGACGTTGCCCAGGAGCTCTCCCGCCTGAACCAAGGGCGCACCGACATCGGCGGCATCGGCCTGTTCCTGGGCGTGGTGCGCGGCGAGGCGAAGGGGCGCCCGATCACGGCGATGACCCTGGAACACTACCCGGCGATGACCGGACCCGCGCTGGAGCGGATCGCCGAGGCCGCCGAGGCAGGCTGGCCGCTTTCGGGCTGCACCGTGATCCACCGCATCGGCCGGCTGCTGCCGGGCGATCAGATCGTGCTGGTCGCCACCGCCAGCGCGCATCGCGCCGCGGCGCTGGAGGCGTGCGCGTTCCTGATCGACTGGCTCAAGACCAGGGCACCGTTCTGGAAGCACGAGGAATTCGCCGACGGCACCGGCGGCTGGGTCGAGGCACGCGAGGAGGACCAGGCCGCCGCCGCACGCTGGCAGACCGGGGGCGAGGTGCTGCCCCGGCTTGCCGCCGGGCTTCTGCCTCGTTAAGCCGAACCCAGGTATCCAAGGCGGGGAGGCATAGAGACGCAGCCATGGACAGCATCGATCCGGGCACGCAGACGCTTTCCGGGCTGCTGGCGCGGGGCGCCGACGCCGCCCCCGCGATCGGTGTGACCGATCAGGCCGGCCCGCCGCTGACCCACGCCGGCCTGCGGGCGCTTTGCACCCGCACGGTCGCGGCGCTGAACGCGATCGGCATCGGCCGCAACGACCGCGTCGGCATCGTGCTGGCGAACGGCCCGGAGATGGCCGCCGCGTTTGTCGCGATCGCCGCCGGCGCCACCACGGCGCCGCTCAATCCGGCCTACCGCGCCGAGGAGTTCGAGTTCTACCTCTCCGACCTCAACGCCAAGGCGCTGGTCGTCGAACGCGGCTACGACGGCGCGGCACTCGGGGTTGCGCGCAAGCTTGGCGTGCCGGTGGTCGAGCTGGTGGCCGACCGCGCGGCGGGCGCGGGCAGTTTCACGCTGACCGGCGGCGCGACGGCGGAAGCCAGCCACCCCGGCCCGGCCCAGCCCGACGACATCGCGCTGGTGCTGCACACCTCGGGCACCACCTCGCGGCCGAAGATCGTGCCGCTGGCACAGAAGAACATCGCTGCCAGCGCCCGCCATATCGGGGCGACGCTCGCGCTGACGCCGGGGGATGTGTGCCTGAACGTGATGCCGCTGTTCCACATCCACGGGCTGATCGCGGCGGTCTCCTCCTCGCTCGCCGCCGGCGCCTCGGTGGTCTGCTCGCCCGGCTTCAACGCGCTGAAGATGTTCGCCTGGCTCGATGAGGTGCGCCCCAGCTGGTACACCGCGGTGCCGACCATGCACCAGGCGATCCTTTCGCGCGCCGAGCGCAACAGGGAGATCCTCGGGCGGGTGAAGCTGCGCTTCATCCGGTCCTCCTCGGCCTCGCTGCCGCCGCAGGTGATGGCGGAGCTGGAGCGCGTGTTCGGCTGTCCGGTGATCGAGGCCTACGGCATGACCGAGGCGGCGCACCAGATGGCAAGCAACCCGCTGCCGCCCAGGGCGCGCAAGCCGGGCAGCGTCGGCCTCGCCGCCGGGCCGGAGATCGCGATCATGGATGCGGCCGGCGCCCTGCTGGCGCGCGGCGCGACCGGCGAGGTGGTGATCAGGGGGCCCAACGTCACCGCCGGCTACGAGAACAATCCCGACGCCAACCTGAAGGGCTTCGCCAACGGCTGGTTCCGCACCGGCGACCAGGGCGTGTTGGACGCCGAAGGCTACCTGCGCATCACCGGCCGGCTGAAGGAGATCATCAACCGCGGCGGCGAGAAGATCTCCCCGCTGGAGGTGGACGAGGTGCTGATGGACCATCCGGCGGTGCAGCAGGTGGTCACGTTCGCGATCCCGCACGACAAGCTGGGCGAGGATGTCGGCTCGGCCGTCGTGCTGCGCGAGGGCAGGGCCTGCACCGAGGCCGAGCTGCGCGATTTCGCGAAGCAGCGCCTGGCGGATTTCAAGGTGCCGCGCAAGGTGGTGTTCCTGGCCGAGATCCCGAAGGGCGCGACCGGCAAGCTGCAGCGGATCGGCCTCGCGGCGCGGCTCGGGCTCTAAGCGGGCGTCGTGGCGGCATCGGGCACGCCATGAAGGTCTGCATCTTCGGTGCCGGCGCGATCGGCGGCTACATCGCCGCGAGGCTGGCCCACGCTGGTGCGGCCGAGGTGTCGGTGGTGGCGCGCGGCCCGCACCTGGCCGCGATGAAGGAGCGTGGCCTCGTGCTGCGCGCCGGCGGCGAGAGCATCACCACGCATCCGCGCGTTTCCGGCGACCCCGCGGAACTCGGCCCGCAGGATTATGTCGTGATCACGCTGAAGGCGCACTCCGTGCCCGGCGCGCTGCCGCAGATTCTCCCGCTGCTGGGCGACAGCACTGCGGTCGTCATGGGCGTGAACGGGGTGCCGTGGTGGTACTTCTTTGGCCTCGCCGGCCCGTACCAGAACCGGCGGCTGGCCTCGATCGATCCCGGCGACGCGCAATGGCAGCAGATCACCCCGCAGCGGGTGATCGGCTGCGTCGTCTATCCGGCCGCCGAGGTGCCCGAACCGGGCGTGGTCGAGCTGATCGAGGGCGACCGCTTCAGCCTGGGCGAGCCGGACGGGTCGAGGTCCGAGCGCGTCATGAAACTCTCCGAGGCGCTGATCAAGGCAGGGTTGAAGGCGCCGGTGCGGCCCAGAATCCGCGACGAGATCTGGGTGAAACTCTGGGGAAACCTCAGTTTCAACCCGATCAGCGCGCTGACGCACGCGACGCTGGAGCAGATCGTGGGCGATGCGGGAACCCGTGCGGTCGCACGCGCGATGATGCTGGAAGCGCAAGCCGTCGCCGAGAAACTGGGGGTGAAATTCCCGATCGGCGTCGACAAGCGGATCGACGGCGCAGGCGCGGTGGGTGCGCACAAGACCAGCATGCTGCAGGACCTGGAGCGTGGCAGGCCGATGGAGATCGAGGCACTGGTCGGCGCGGTCGCCGAGCTTGGGCGCGTGACCGAAACGCCGACGCCCTCGATCGACATCGTGCTGGCGCTGATCAGGCTGCGCGCGGCGGCCTGATCCGCCGCTATCCGCATCCGCCGCTATCCGCGCGGGCCGCCGAATCCCTTCGGCAGGAACACCGTGAACAGGCCCAGCAGCGGCAGGAACGCCACGATCTGGTAGACGCGCGCGATCCCGATCACATCGGCGATCGCGCCCAGTGCGGCGGCACCCACCGCGCCCAGCCCGAACGAGAAGCCGAAGAACAGGCCGGCCACCATGCCGACCCGGCCCGGCATCAGGTCCTGCGCGTAGACCAGGATCGCCGAGAACGCCGAGGCCATGATCACGCCGATCAGCATCGCCAGCAGAAGCGTCGCGGTCAGCCCGACATGCGGCAGCAGCAGCGCGAACGGCGCCGCGCCCAGGATCGAGAACCAGATCACCGGAATGCGCCCGACGCGATCGCCGATCGCGCCGCCGGCAAGCACCCCGATGACGATTCCGACCATGTAGCCGAACAGGAACAGCTGCGCCGTCTGCACCGACACCCCGAACTCGGTGATCAGGTAGAAAGTGAAGAACGACCCGAGCGAGGCCATGTAGAAGTTCTTGCTGAGCAGCAGCACCACCAGCACCGCGATCGCGACCTGCGTCCTGCGCCGACCGAGCGGCAGGAAGCGTTCGCTCGCGGCACGGCCGCCGCGCGGCGCGCCCTTCACGGCGATCCGGTGCGCGTACCAGACGCCGACCCGCGCCAGGATCGTCGCGGCGACGAGTGCCGCCACCGAGAACCAGGCGACGCTGCCCTGCCCGTACGGCAGCACCACGAAGGCCGCCAGCAGCGGCCCAAGTGCCTGGCCGGAATTGCCGCCGACCTGGAACACCGACTGCGCAAGCCCGTAGCGGCTGCCAGCGGCACTGCGCGCAACCCGCGAGGCTTCAGGGTGGAACACCGAACTGCCGATGCCGATCATCGCGGCGGCCAGCAGGATCAGCGGAAAGGTCGTGGCGTGCGCGAGCAGCAACAGGCCGCAGAAGGTCGAGCCCATGCCGGCGGAAAGCGAATAGGGCATCGGCCTTCGGTCGGTGACCGTACCCACCAGCGGCTGCAGCAGCGAGGCGGTGAACTGGAACGCGAGCGTGATCAGCCCGACCTGGGTATAGCTCAGCCCGTGCGCCTGCTGCAGCACCGGATAGCTCGCGGTCAGCAGCGACTGCATCATGTCGTTCAGCAGGTGGCAGGTGGACAGGGCGAGGATGATCGGCAGCTGGAACCCCGCCGCGGCCGGCACGGTTGCCCCGGTTGCCGTCGCCGCGGGGCGCACGGCCATGCCCTTGTCGCTCACGCGGTCCTCATGCTGGTTGGCAGCGTCAGCCTAGCCCCGCGCGGTGTCCTGGCAAGGGCGCGGCCGCCATGTTCAGCGCGCAACCCCGGCCAGCGCGGCGTCCACGGCCTCGCCGAACCTTGCCGCGATCTCGTCGATCTCGGCCGCGGTCACGTTGTAGGGAGGGGCGAGCAGCACGTGGTCGCCCTGCCTGCCGTCGATGGTGCCGCCCATCGGATAGCAGCCAAGCCCATGCGCCATCGCCTGCTCGCGGATCAGCCAGTTCACGCGCAGTGAGGGGTCGAAGGGCGCCTTGCTGGCGCGGTCGGCGACCAGCTCGACCGCCCAGAACAGGCCGCGCCCGCGCACGTCGCCGACATGGGCGTGGTTGCCGAAACGCTCGGTCAGGCGCTCGCCCAGGCGTGCGCCCATCGTCCTGACGTTGTCGAGCAGGTTCTCCTCGGCGATCACGCCCTGCACCGCAAGCGCGGCCGCGCACGCCATCGGATGCGCGAGGTAGGTGTGGCCGTGCATGAACGCGCCGGAGCCGTCACGGATCGCGCCGACCACCCGATCATTGGCCAGCACCGCGCCGATCGGCTGGTAGCCGCCGCCCAGCCCCTTGGCGATGATCTGGATGTCGGGCGTCACGTTCTCCTGCTCCCAGGCGTGCATGGTGCCGGTGCGGCCCATGCCGCTCATCACCTCGTCGAGGATCAGCAGCGCGCCATGGCGGTCGCAGACCGCGCGGATCGCCTCGAAATAGCCGGCGGGCGCGGCGACGCAGCCGAGCGTGGCACCGACCACCGGCTCGGCGATGAAGGCCATCACGGTGTCGGGGCCGAGTTCCTGGAACTTCGCCTCGAGCTCGGCGGCAAGGCGCGCCACATACTCGGCCTCGCTCTCGTCGTCGTGCTGGCCGCGATAGGCATACGCGGGCGAGACGTGGTGGAAGGCATGGCCCAGCAGCGGCAGGTAGGGGGCGCGGCGCATCGCGTTGCCCGAGGCGGCGAGTGCCCCCAGCGTGCTGCCGTGGTAGCTCTGCCGGCGCGCGATCACATTCACGCGCTGTTTCTGACCGATCTCCAGGAAGTGCTGGCGCGCCAGTTTCAGCGCTGCCTCGGTCGCCTCCGACCCGCCGCAGACGAAGAAGGCATAGGCGAGCCCGCCAGGCTCGTGCCCGACGATGGTCTCGGCCAGCCGTTCGGCGGATTCGGTGATGAAGAAGCTGGTGTGGCAGTAGGTGAGCGCATCGGCCTGGGCGTGCAGTGCCGCCAGCACCTTCGGGTGCTGGTGCCCGATCGCCGAGACCGCCGCCCCGCCCGAGGCATCGATGATGCGCCGCCCGTCAGCGAGATGGAGGTAGATGCCCTGGCCGCCGATCACGGTGGGCGGCGGCGGCGCCTTCAGGTTGCGATGCAGAACGCGGCTTTTCGCCCGAGAAGGAGTGCCATCCGACATGCGTGCGTCTCCTGACGCGCGATCATCGCACGGGTCCCCGGGATCGGCCAGAAGCGGCGGGCGGGCATCATGGCGGCTGGCCGCGCCCTGGCAGCACCAGCGCGGCATCGAGCGCGGTGCCTGCCCAGAACAGGCCGAGATGCAGGTGCGGCCCGGTCACCCGCCCGGTCGCCCCCACGAGGCCGATGCTTTCTCCCTGCCCGACCTCCTGGCCGTCCCGCACCAGCAGGCGGGAGAGGTGGATGTAGAAGGTCATCACCGTGTGCCCGTGGTCGAGCACGATGCTGCCGCCGGTGAAGTAGAAGTCGGGCTGGGCGAGCCGGACGATGCCCCCCGCCGCCGCCGCCACCGGCGTGCCGGTGGGGGCAGCGATGTCGAGGCCGAGATGCGGGGCGCGCGGCTCGCCGTTCAGGATGCGCCGGCTGCCATAGACGCCGCTGATCCGCCCGCTCGCCGGCCAGATGAAGCCGCCGGCGAAATTGGCACCCGGGGTGTCGTGCGCGCGGGCCGCGTTCAGCATCGCCTGTTCGCGCCGGATGCGCTCCATCGTCTCGGGCGGCGGCGTGACCTGGGCGGGCGGCAGGCCGGAGATCCGCTGCTCCTCGTACTGGCGGGCGGCCACGTGCAGCAGGTGCGTCTCAGGCGGTGCCTGGCGTGGCTTCAGCTCCAGCGTCGCCGAGCCAGGCGCGTCGCGGCCGAAGCCGAAGGCGAACGCACCCTCGGGGCTGACGCGAAGCGCCCTGCCGTTCAGCGCCGCGCGTGCCCCCGGCACGCCACGGCCGACGACCAGCGCGCCCTGGGTCAGCGTGCCGTCGAGCTCCAGTGCCGCGGCGGTGCGCGCGACCAGCAGCGCCGGCGCGGCCAGCAGCAACCGGCGGCCGACCCTCACAGCAGCCGCCCCTGGCGCGAGGGGGCATCGGCGGTCACCGCGACCGCGCCATCCGTGAAGGCGAGGCTCAATCGTGAACCCGGCGCCACCGCCGCCGCCGCCGTCACCGGCCTGCCGGCGCGGTCGGAGACCAGCGCGAAGCCGCGCTTCAGCGTTGCCTCGTAGCTCACCGCCTCCAGCCGCGCGCCGAGGTTTTTCAGCGCCTCGCCGCGGCGTTCAATGCCCCGCCGCGCCGCCGCATCCAGCCGTTGCGCGAGCAGCCCCGCGGCGCCACGGGCACGTTCGATGCGCGCGGCCGGGCTGGCGAGCCGGCCGCCGAGGCGGGCCAGAATCTCGCGCCGCGCCCGCACCCAGGCGGGCAGCGCCAGCACGAGCCGCCCGGCGCGGTCATCCAGCTGCTGGCGGCGCTCGGCCAGCAGGCGCGTGAGCTCGGGCAGACGGCTGCCCGCGCGCTCGAGCCCGAGCCGCAGCACGTGCACCCGGTTGCGCAGCTGCGCGCCGAGCTGAAGGCCGAGCCGGGCGATGCGGTCCACCAGCTCGGCCCGCACCGGCAGCGCGAGTTCGGCGGCCGCGGTCGGCGTCGGTGCCCGCCGGTCGGCGGCGAAATCGATCAGCGTGGTGTCCGTCTCGTGCCCGACCGCGCTGATCAGCGGGATCGCCGAGGCGGCGGCGGCACGCACCACCGCCTCGTCGTTGAACGCCATCAGGTCCTCGAGGCTGCCGCCGCCGCGGCCGACGATCAGCACCTCGGGGCGCGGCACCG
>JADYYZ010000217.1 GCA_020853405.1 Acetobacteraceae bacterium | reverse complement strand
TGCTGGCCGCCGGCCAGTAGCGGAGCGCCCGTTCGGCCCGCTCGATCGGGCCGGAGAGGCCGCCGGCGTAGCCCGCCGCCCGCTCATAGAGCACCACCAGGTCGCCGCCCGGAATGGCGGGCATCCGTTCGCCAAGCCGGGCGATCGCCAGCGCCAGCACGGCGCCGATCCCGACCGGCCAGCTCGCCGCCCACAGCGAGGCAGGCGCGAGCGCCGCCCGAAGCACCGCCTGTGGCGCCGCCGCCTCGCCGGCGAGCAGCACGATCCAGGGCACGGCGATGGCGAGGCAGGCAAGCGCGAGCCAGGGCAACATCAGCGCCGGCCCCGCCCCCGCGCCCGCGCCCGCGCCCTGGCCGCCCGGCTTCGCCGTGGCCAGCATGCGGCGCACGAAATGCAGCATCAGCACGGTGCTGCCGATCGCCGAGAGAGTCGAAAGCGTGCCCACAAGCCCGTAGCCGAGCTGGTCCTTGACCGCGAGTTTCGCCAAGTAGCCCCCCGTGGGCGGCAGCCCGCCGAAGCCAAGCGCCAGGACAACGGCCGGAAGCAGCACCAGCGGCAGGCGCGCTGCCCCCTGCTGCGCGACGCCGACGCACAGGAACAGCGCCCCCTTCGCCAGCACGTGATGCACGGCATAGAAGGCGGCAGCCCAGCCCGTGGCGGTGTCGGAGGCAGCGAACCCCATGCCGAGGGCAGCGGCAGCAACCCCCATCTGGCTGATGCTGGAATAGGCCAGCACGGTCTTCGGGTTTGCCTGCGTGATCCCGACCAGGACGCCCCAGAAGGCGGTCGCGAACCCGATCGCCGCCATCACGCTGCCCCAGCCCGGCATCGCATCGCCATAGGGCAGGAAGCGTATCAGCCCGACGATGCCGGCCTTGATGATGGCCCCGCTCAGCACCGCCGACGCCGGCATCGGCGCCGCCGGATGCGCGAGCGGCAGCCAGACATGCAGCGGCACCAATCCGGCTTTCAGCCCGAAGCCTGCCAGCAGCAGCCCCATCGCCAGCCCGCGATGCGCCGACCCGGGCAGGGCCGCGACCGCATCGGCGATCGCAAGACTCTGGCCGGGCACCGCGTGCGCCATCAGCCCGAATGCCAGGAGCAGAGCGACTTCGCCGCCGATCTTCATCGACAGCGTGATCCCGCCTGCCCGCCAGGCAGCCGGTGTGCCGTCGTGGATGATCAGGCCGTAGGCGGGAATGCTGACCAGCGCGAAGCTGAGATAGAAACTCAAGAGGTCGGAGGCCATGAAGCAGCCCAGGCTGCCGGTCAGCGTCAAGAGCCAGCAGGCGGCGAAGCGCGCCGCATGCCGCCCGTCGCGCAGATAGGCGGCGGCATAGAGGCCGGCGGCCGACCACAGCAGCGCCGCCGCCCCCATCAGGAGCGCCCCCGCCCCGCCCAGCGCGAGGCCGAGCCTTAATCCGGTGGCATCGAGGACCAGCCCTTCCGCATCAGCCGCGGCCAGCGCCGCGACGAGGCCGCCGAGCGGCGCCGGCGCCAGCAGTTCCAGCGCATGCGGGCGAAGTTTCCGGTGCAGCAGAGAGACCAGCAGCGCGACCGGCAGCAGCAATGCCGCCAGCAGCAGGCAAGGTGCTGCACTCATCGCAGCCCCGCCAGGGCGATGTCGAGCCGCCCGACCTGCAGCAGCCCGAACGAACCGAGCGGCAGCAGCCCGATCAGCATCGACAGCACGGCCAGGGACAATGCCGCGTTCTGCTGGCCCGCCGGCAGCAGGGCGGCCCCGGCCTGCGGCCCGGGCGCCTCGCGCAAGGCCGAGCGCAGCACGCGATAGACGTAGCTCCCCGTCAGCAGCCCCCCGAGAAGGACCACCAGCGCCCACCACCACTGGCCGGTGGCGATCGCTGCCTGCAGCAGCAGCCATTTCGCGCTGAAGCCGCCGCTTGGCGGCAACCCCATCAGCGTCATGCCGCCGAGCGCGAAGGCGAGCACCGTGCGCGGCGCGCCGCGTGCCATGCCGGCCAGCCCATCGATGCGGTCGTTCCCGGCAGCGTCGGCCAGCAGGCCGGCAGCGAGGAACATGGCTGCCTTGGCCAGGGCATGGCTGATCGCCTGCAGGATCCCTCCCGTCCAGGCGCCGGCCAGCGGGCTTGCGCTGACCAGCGGGAACATCAGGAACAGATAGCCGATCTGCGCCACCGTCGAGTAGGCGACCAGCAGCTTCAGCCGCTGCTGCGCCAGCGCCAGCACGCTGCCGATCAGGATCGCGCCGGCGCCGAGCAGCGCCAGCGCCTGCGCCCCCTTGACGAAGGCAACGCCGGCAAGCGCCCCGAACCACAGCCGCAACAGCAGGAAGAAGGCTGCCTTGACCACCACCGCCGACAGCAGCGCGCTGGCCGCCGGCGGCGCGCCCGAATGTGCCGGCGGCAGCCACAGATGCAGCGGCAGCAGCGCGGTCTTGGCCAGCAGGCCGCCGGTCATCAGCGCGGCAGCGGCGATCGTCGGCAGGTCGGCCCTGGTCAGCCTGGACAGCAGCACGACATCCAGCGTGCCGTAGTTGCCGTAGAACAGCGCCGAGCCAAGCAGGTACAGCACCGAGCCCAGCAGCGCATAAAGCAGATAGCGGAGTTCCGCCTTGAACTGCGTCGGCCTTCCGTCCAGGCAGGCCAGCGCGAGTGCGGCAAACGCCAGCATCTCGAGTGCGACGAACAGGTTGAACAGGTCGCCGCCGACGAACGCGCCGACCAGCGCACCCCAAAGTGCCAGCAGCAGCAGCCAGAAGGCGAACGGCGCGCGCGCCTCGGTGCCATCGCGAGGTTCGGGGTAGGATATGCGCGCATAAAGGCCGACCGCGCCAAGCACCAGGGCGGCGGTCAGCAGCATCGCGGCCGAGATGCCGTCGGCACGGAGCGCAATGCCGAGCGGCGGCGCCCAGCCGCCGACCAGGTAGACCAGGGGTTCGCCGGTCTGCTGCACCATGACGGTGATCGCGATCGCCAGCAGCAGGCCAACCGGCAGCACGGCCAGCGCGATGCGCCGTGCCGCCCGCCCGCCCAGCGGCAGCGCGACCAGCATCGCCGCCACCGGCAGCACCAGCGCCAGCACCAGCAGCACGCCGCCCCGGGTTTGCACCATCAGGGGCGGTCGGAAGGCGCGCCGCCGCTGCCCTGCCCGGGCGCGGGCAGCGGCGCGGGCGCATCGTCGGCCAGGGTCGCGGCACCCGTGGTCTGGAACAGCCGCACGATCAGCATCGCCGCGATCGCGGTTGCCGCGAAGGCGACCACGAGGCCGGTGATCACCATCGCCTGCGGCACCGGGTCGGTGGCCAGCCCGGCGGCGGCGCCGCGGCGCCCGACCACGCCGAACATCATGAACACGCCGGCGCCGACCAGGTTGAACGCCAGCAGCTTGCGCAACGGCGCCGGGTTGACCACGACGCCGAACAGGCCGAGGGCGATCAGCGCCGACGCCGCCAGCCCGAACAGCAGCGCCGGCGGAAAATAGGGCTCGACCGCGATCATGCCGCGTCGGCCCGGTTCCGCTGCGGCGGCCCGGCCACCAGCAGCGCCAGGATGGCGGCGCACGACAGCGTCATCGCCGCCTCGATCAGCTTGATCAGCGGCTTGGCGAAGCCGGGCGGATAGGCAAGGAAGCCGTCGGCAAGCACGAAGCCCGCCAGCCCCACCGCCACGAACACCAGCGGCCCGGCGACGGCGGCCAACCGCAGCAGGCGGCGCGCCACCGGCGGCGGCTCGATCAACCCGGCGAGCCACAGGATGATCAGCCCGGTCGCGAGGATCGCGCCGCCCTGGAACTTGCCGCCGGGCGCATCGGCGCCGACCCAGGCGACATAGACACCGACGACCAGCGTCACCGGCGCCAGCACCCGCGCGAGCAGCAGCAGCGGGCCATCGTGCTGGCGGGCATGCGCCGGGCCGGGGATGCCGCCCCAGAACCGATCCGGCGCGAACGACCACACGGCGACCAGCGCCAGCACCAGCACCGCCGATTCCAGCAGCGTATCCAGCGCCCGGTAGGCCATCAGCACGGCCGTCACCGGATTGCCGACGCCAAGCTCGTCGAGATGGCCGAGCGATGCCGGCGCAAGGCTTGGCGCCTGGCCGGGCAGCCACAGCACGGCAAGCCCCAGGAACAGCCCGACCGCGCCGGCCAGCACGGCGGCAAGCAGCCGCAGCGCCCTGCCCGGCGCCTCGGCGGCGATCTGTTCCTCGGCGCCGCGCAGGCGGGCCAGCGACGAGAGCAGCAGCACGCCGGTTGCACCCGTCACCAGTGCCGCCTCGGTCAACGCAACGTCGATCGCGCCGAGCCGCACCCAGGCCACCGCCAGCGGCAGCCCGAGGACCACGAACCCGACCACGGCGGCGAACATGTCGCGCGCCAGCACCACCCAGGCCGCGGCGGCAACCACGGCGACGGCAAGCCCGGCATCCATCAGCCAGCCGGGGGTCATCGCGCACTGCTCTCCTCGCGCACCCGCCCGGCGATCAGCTGGCCGGCGATGGTGCTGGAAAACAGCACCAGCGCCCAGACCAGCAGCAGCTTCAGCGCCGCCAGCACGTTGTCGGCGCGCGCCAGCAGGCCGACCACCACCAGCCCCAGCCCGAGCTTGTCCGCCATCGCCAGCGCATGCAGGCGCGAGAGCGTATCGGGAAAGCGCACCAGCCCGGCCGCGGCGGCGGCGAAGAACAGCAGGCCGAGCGCGATCGCGCCAAAGCTTGCCAGATCGACCAGCCAGGTCATGCGGCCGGCGGACCCCGCCCGCCCAGGACGAAGGCGACCGAGGCGAAGGCAGCGAGCAGCGCCAGCGCAAGCGCGACATCGACGATGCCGGCAATGCCGGTCGCGGCATCGAGCAGCAGCAGCGCGGCGATGCCGCCGCTGGCCAGCAGCTGCGCCGCCATCATCCGATCGGCGGCTTGCGGCCCGCGCAGCACCCTGAACAGCCCGACCGCGACACTGGCCAGGATCAGGCCGGCGGCGGCAAGCAGGAGGTCAGGCACCGATCGCGCGCCGGAACAGCGCCTCCTCCTCGGCGAAACCGGCATCGAGCGGCTGGGTGGTATCCAGGCAGTGCACCATCACCAGGCCATCCTCGCCGGCACCGCTCGGGATGGTGCCGGGCACGATCGTCATCAGCGTCAGGAACAGGTCCCGCGCCTCGCCCCGCGGCAGCGCGAGCTGCACCGGAACCAGCCCGGGCCGGATGCGCACGCGCGGGTCGAGCGCGCGGCGGGCCACGCCGCAGCCCGAGAGCACCGCAAGCCCCATCAGGCGCAGCACGAACAGGGCGAGGCGGAGCGGGTTCGCGCGCGCGCCGCCGGCGGGCCATAGCGCAAGGCTGAGCCAGGCGCCGGCCAGCGCCGCGGCCAGCCCGACCGCCAGCCCGGCCGCCAGCCCGGCGCGGTCCAGCCCCGCCACGACCCACCACAGCGCGAGCAGCGCCAGGGCGCGCCGCGCGAACGCCATCACAGGGCCGCCTTGGGCGGCGGCGGCCGGCCGCCGAACCAGGTCACGTAGAGCGTCGGCAGGAACACCAGCGTCAGCAGGGTCGCGACCAGCAGCCCGCCGCTGATCGCGATCGCCATCGGCCCCCAGAACACGGTCGGCACGATCGGCAGCATGCCAAGCACGGTCGAGAGCGCGGTCAGCATCAGCGGCCGGAACCGCCCGGATGCTGCACTCACCGCCGCCTCCCAGACGCTGCGGCCTTCCGCGCGGTCCTGCTCGATCTGCACGATCAGGATCACCGCGTTCTTCGCGATCATGCCGAGCAGCGCGAGGATGCCGAGGATGGCAACGAACCCCAGCGGGCGCTGGAAGATCAGCAGGGCCGCGACCACGCCGATCAGCCCCAGCGGCATCACGCTTACCAGGATGAACAGGCGCTGGAAGCTCTGCAGCTGGAACATCATCACGGTCAGCATGATGAGGACCATGGCCGGCACCACGACCATCACCGACTGGCGCGAGGCGGCGCTCTCCTCGGCGATGCCGCCGAGCTCCACCTTGTACGGCTTCGGCAGGGCAGCGCTGAAGGCGGCGATCTTTGGCGCGAGCGCGGCGACCACGTCGTCGGCCAGCGCGCCGGGGCGCACATCGGCCTGCACCGTCAGCGTCGGCACGCGGTCGCGCCGCCAGATCTGCGGCAGCTCGACGCCGGTCTCGAACACCGCGAACTGCGACAGCGCCACGGTCCGCCCGCCCGGGATCGGCACCTGGAGGTTGGCCAGCGTATCGAGCGCGACACGTTCGTTGTCGGTCGCGCGCATCACCACGTTCACCAGGTAGATGTCGTCGCGCACCTGGGTCACCGTCTGGCCGGCGACCTTGGTGTTCAGCATGGTCGCGAGCGAGGCGGAGCTGACGCCGAGCTGGCGCGCCTGGTCCTGGTCGATCGTGATCCGCACCTGGCGCAGCGGCTCCATCCAGTCGAAATTCACCCGCCAGGTCTGGCCCTGGCCGGCGACCACATCGGCCAGCCTGAGCGCGATCGCGCGCACCTGCTCGACATCGGGCCCGCTCACCCGGTACTGGATCGGCCAGCCGACCGGGGGGCCGAGCTCGAGCGGCGCGGTGCGGCCGATCGCATCGGGGAACTCCTCGGCCAGCAGCGTATCGAGTTTCGCCTGCAGGCGCTCGCGCGCCGGAACGTCCTTCGCCACCACCACCGCCTGGGTGAAGAACGGGTTGGCGAGCTGCACGTTCAGCGGCAGATAGAAGCGGATTGCGCCCCGCCCGACATAGGTGCTCCAGCGCTCGACGTCGGGGTCGGCGGCGAGCGCCTTGTCGAGCCGGATCGCCGCATCCTCGGCCGCGTAGATCGAGGCGTTCTGCTGGAGCGAGATGTCCACCATCAGCTCCGGCCGGTCGGACGACGGGAAGAACTGCTGCGGCACCAGACGCAACCCGTAGATCGAGGCGCCGAACAGCCCGATGGTAAGCGCCAGCGTCACCCAGCGCAGGCGAAGTGCTGCGGTCAGGAACCCGGTATAGGCGCGCAGCACCGCGCCCGGCGGCTTCTCGGCCGCGTCCTTCGGCGCCTTCAGCAGGTACATGCCGATCAGCGGCGCGAACAGCACGGCGACGAACCAGCTGACGATCAGCGTGATGCCGACCACCGCGAAGATCGAGAAGGTGTATTCGCCCGCCGAGCTCATCGCGAAGCCGATCGGCACGAAACCCGCGATCGTCACCAGCGTGCCGGTCAGCATCGGCGCGGCAAGGTTGGCATAGGCGAACGTCGCGGCCTTCTCCTTGGGGTCGCCCGCCGCCAGCCTTCGCAGCATGGC
>JADYYZ010000216.1 GCA_020853405.1 Acetobacteraceae bacterium | reverse complement strand
GTGCTGCGCGGCGTCGGCCAGGGCGAGTATGCCGTCGGCCTCACGTTCGAATCGAACGCGTATGGCTACGTCGCCGGCGGCCAGCGCGAGATCAGGCTGGTCTACCCCTCCGAAGGCACCTTCATCAGCCCGGAGTTCCAGGCCCTGATCAAGGATGCGCCGGCGGGCGCGACCGCGCGCCGCGGGTTCGACCTACTGATCTCGAAGGAGTCGCAGATCGCCCTGCTCGAGGCGGCCTATCGCCGGCCCAGCCGGTCCGACATCGATGTCGCGAAGCATGTCGAGCTGCCCAGCCTCGCCGGGATCAAGGTGTTTGCGACCGACGAGGCCGAGGCGGCGGCGAAGCGGGCCGAGTTCCTGGCCCGCTGGCAGGCGATCATGGCAGCCCAGGGCTAGCGCCGTCGCAGCCGCCGCGTGCGCCAGCCGGCGGTGATCAGCGCGCCGTCGGCGCCGACCACCAGATAGGCATCGAGCCAGCGCTCGGCCGCGCGCGTGCCCTCGCGCCCCAGCGCGCCTGCCAGGCGCCGGCGGGCGGCGTGGTCGAAGAACAGCACCTCGCTTCCTGCCTGGATCAGGCTTTCGCCGAAGCGGAACAGCAGCTCCACCGCCGCCTCGGGGATCGCGCGGGCGCGCATCCGCCGCGCCGCGTGGCGCGTGCATCGATCGATACTCATCGGTTCTCCCCCCGGAGTTCCAGCGGCCGCGAGCCTCGCGCACAGCTGCGTCAGTTCCGGTCGGAGGTCCGCATGCGGTTCTGGCACGCGGTGCCGGCGAGTGGCTTTGGCGCAAGACGCGCCGCCGGGCTAGGCTGCGCCCAACGCCCGCCGGAGCCGCCCGCGATGCACGATGCGACCCATCCCAGCCCCACCCGCACCATCGTCTTTGTCAATGCCGCGCACTGGTTCACCCACTACTGCCTGCTGATCCTGCCGACCGCGGTGCTGGGCATGGTCGCCCAGGAGCCGGAAAAATTCGGCACCGGCTTCGGCCCGATCCTGGCACTGGCAACCGGCATGTTCGTTCTGTACGGGGTGCTGTCGCTGCCGATGGGCTGGCTCGCGCCGCGCCTCGGGCGCAAGGCGCTGATGGTCGCGTTCTGGCTGGGCACCGGGCTTTCCATGGCAGCAACCGGGCTGGTGCAGGGGCCGTTGGGGCTTGCCGTCGCGCTGGCCGCGACCGGGGCGTTTGCTGCCATCTACCACCCGATCGGCACCGCCATGCTGGTCGATGCCGCCGGCGAGAAGGTGGGAAAGGCGGTCGGCATCAACGGCGTGTTCGGCAATTTCGGCGTCGCCAGCGCGCCGGTGCTCACCGCCTTCGCCACCGCCCTGTTCGGCTGGCGCTGGGCTTTCCTGCTGCCTGGCCTTGCCTGCGTCGCCTGGGGTCTCGCCTACGTCCGCGAACGCGAGATCGACTTCACGGGGCGTCCCGGCGCCAAGCCGTTCCCGGAAATTCCTGCCGCGGTCGTGCGCCGCGCGGTGGTGGTGCTGCTGATCATCGCCGCCGTCTCGGGCCTGGTGTTCAACGCCTTCACCCTGTTGATCCCGAAACTGATCGCCGAGCGTGTGGCGCTCGGCGGTTCGGCGCTGGAACTGGTGGGGCTGCTTGCGTTCCTGGCCACGATCTGCGGTGCCGCAGCCCAGCTGACTGTCGGGCGTATGATCGACCGCAAGCGCATCCGCCAGGTGTTCATGCCGCTGGCGCTGGTGCCGGCCCCTGCCTTCTTCGTGCTGTCGTTCCTGCAAGGCTGGGCGGTGGTGCCGCTGGCCGGGCTGCTGGCGGCCGCCATCTTCGGCCAGGTCACGGTGAACGAGACGATGACCGCCCGCTATATCGGGCCGGCGATGCGGGCGAAGATGTATTCCGTGCGGTTCTTCGTGGGCTTCCTTGGCAGTGCCGCGGCGGCGCCGCTGGTCGGCTGGCTGCACGCCGCGACCGGGACGCTCGCTGCCTCGATCATCGTGCTGGGCGTGTTCACGCTGGCAACGCTCGCCTGCGCCTTCGCCTTCCCTGACCGCAGGGAGGAGCTGGAACCCGAGCTCTGGGCCTTGAATGCCCGGCCGGTGGTCGCGGCATGAGCGCGCCCGATCCCGGCGCCGCCGGCGCCGCGGCCGATGCCGCCGTCGCCCCCTGGAGGGCCGAGAACGGGCCGGGTGGCGCGATCGTGCTGTTCGACCGGCGGCGGATCCTGTTCGAGGCATGCGGCGGCCTGGCCGATCTCGCGCACGGACTCGCCTTCACGCCCGACACCGCCAACCGCTGGGCGAGCATGAGCAAGCACGTGTTCGCTTCCCTGCTGCTGAAGCGCGGCATCGCGCTTGACGCAACGCTCGGCTCGCTGCTGCCCGGCTGTTCGGAGGCGGTCGGCGGGGCGAACGTCGGGCGCCTGCTGGACATGACCAGCGGGCTGCCGGACCTCGCCGACTACTTCGCGGGACTCGGCATTTCCGCCGCAACCCCGATGCGCCGCGACGCGCTCGCCGCGATGGCGCGCACCCTGCCCGCGCTGAACTATCCGCAAGGGAGCGAGATCTCCTACACCAACACCGGCTATCGCCTGTTGCAGGAGGTGGTCGAGGCAGGCGCGCCGCCGCTCGACCAGCAGTGGCGCGAGACTTTCTTCGATCCGCTGCGGCTCGACGTCACGTTCCCGCACGACTTCACCGTGCCGGTGGCGCACCTCGCCAACGGCTACTGGCAGGACGACGCCGGCTGGCATGCCGGCCAGTACGGCCTGCACATCTCAGCCTCGGGCGGGCTTGCGGGGTCGGCACGCACGCTTGCGCGCTGGCTGATGGCGCTGCTGGCGGCCGAGGCGCCGGTCGAAGGGCTGCTGGAACAGCTCGCTGCCCGCCGCACCCTCGTGCACGGCGCACCGACCTTCTATGCGCTCGGCATCGCGCATGCTCCCTGGCTCGGCCAGGAGTGTTTTGGCCAGGGCGGCAGCCTGCCCGGCTACAAGGACCATTTCCTGCTGGCACCTCGGGCCGGCATCGGCGTGGTGGTGCTGTCGAACCGCGAGGAGACCGATTCGCTCGGCCTCGCGCTGTCGGTGATGGCTGCCTGGCTGGGCGTGGCGCTGCCGCCGCCGGCACCCGATGCCCTGCCCGAGGGCCTGTTCGCCGATGCCGAGGGCGGGCCGTTCTGGGCCGAGCACAAGGCCGGGCGTTTCTCCTTCCAGGGCGCCGAGGAGCCGCTGTTCCAGGAAGGCCCGACGATCGCGGTGACCCGTTCGCCCTACATGAGCATGCGGCTGGCACGGCAGGGCGAGCGCATCGTCGGCGACATCAACGGTGCGGAGCGGCGGCTCGCGCCGGTGCCCGAGGGGCTTGCCGCCGACGCCTCCTGGGCGGGAGTCTGGCGCAACGCCGCGCACGGCGCCGAGCTGGTGGTCGAGGTCTCGCAGGGTGGCGCGCAAGCCACGCTGGGCACCGCGCCGGCCCGGCTTGCGATGCAGCTGCGGCCGCTCGGCCACGGCCGGGCGCTGGGCGATGCGTGGGACAATCCCTGGCGCCGCCGCCCCTGCTTCGTGTTCCGGGGCGACCGGCTGACGCTCGTCAGCAGCCGCTCGCGCGTGCTGGAGTATGCGCGCGCCTGACCCTCAGGCGCGGCCGGCGTGGCCGCGCGCGGACTGCCCGTCCTGCCCGCCCTGCCCGCCCGATGGCGCGCCCATCGTCTCGCCCAGCGCGAGCCAGGCCTCGGCCGTCTCCTCGGGCAGGCGAAGCGCGAGCTCGATCGCGCGGGCCTGCAGCCGCGCGGCGCGGGTGCGGGCCGTCGCTGGCCCCAGCTCGGCCAGAGCCCGCCCGCCCGCCGCATACCAGTCGGTCCAGTCGTCGGGGGTTCCCGCCATCGGTGTCGGCTCCATCCTCGCTGCCCGGCGCGAAGGGTGACGGTGAACGGCTGAAGCGATGGTTAATCAGGGATGCCTGGCAGGGCCGGGCATGGCAGGCTTGAAACCATGACGCGGGGTACGTTGATCCGGCTGGTGGCGTGGCCGGCCTGGGTGCTTGCCAGCCTGGTCGTCGGCGCCGGCTTCGGCATCGCCGGGCAGGCCGGGACAGCGGGCTGGGCCTGGGCCGCCGGCGCGCTGCCGGTCGCGGTGCTCGTCGCCTGGCAGGTGGTTGCCGCGCTCGGTGGCGGACGGCTTGGCGTGGATGTGGTTGCGCTTGCGGCGATCGTCTCGGCGCTGCTGCTGGGCGAGCCGCTGGCGGCTGCGGTGGTGGCGCTGATGGTCGCCGGCGGCGGCGCGCTCGATGCCTTCGCCGAAGCCCGTGCCCAGCGCGAGCTCACCGCCCTGCTTGCCCGTGCCCCGCGCGAGGCGCGGCGCGTGCGCGACGATCGGGTCGAGACCATCGCCGTCGCCGAAATCGCGCCGGGCGATGTGCTGCTGGTCGGCAGGGGCGAGATCTTCGCCGCCGACGGCGTGCTGCTCGATGCACGCGCAGCGATCGACCTCTCCGCCATGACCGGCGAGGTCGAGCCGCAGCCCCGGCGCGAGAGCGAGGCCGTGCCCTCCGGCGCGGTCAACGCCGGCGAGCCGGTGCGGATGCGCGCGACCTCGACCGCCGAGGCCAGCACCTATGCCGGCATCGTGCGCCTGGTGCGCCAGGCGCAGCAGGACCGGCCGCCGATGGTGCGCATGGCGGATCGGGTGGCGGTGGCGTTCGTGCCGTTCACGGCGCTGCTTGCGGTTGCCGCCTGGTGGAGTTCCGGCGATCCGGTGCGGGCGCTCGCCGTGCTGGTGGTGGCAACGCCCTGCCCGCTGATCCTGGCGGCTCCGGTAGCACTTTCCGCCGGGGTCGCGCACGCCGCACGGCGCGGCATCGTGGTCAAGGGCGGCGCCGTGCTGGAACGGCTGGCCCGGGTGGCGACGATCGTGTTCGACAAGACCGGCACGCTGACCGCGGGCGATGCGCGGGTGGCCGGCGTGTTCGCCGATGCCCCGTTCGACCGTGCCGGGGTGCTGCGGCTTGCCGCGGCGCTGGAGCATGGCAGCCGCCACCCCGCCGCCCGCGCGATCCTGGCGGCAGCCTCGGCCGACGGGATTGCGACGCCGGTGGCGGAGGCACTCCGCGACCATCCCGGCGAGGGCCTGACCGGCACGGTCGACGGAAGCAGGGTGGCGGTCGGCGGCACCGTGCTGATGCGCGCACTGGGGCTTGAGCCTCCCGAACGCGGCGTGCTGGCGCTTGCCTCGCTGTCGGGCGCGGTCGCCTGGGTGGCGGTCGATGGGCGGATCGTCGGTGCGATCGCGCTGGCCGACCGGCTGCGGCCGGAAACCGCGACCAGCCTGCGCACCCTGCGCGCGATCGGCATCGCGCGGCTGGTGATGCTGACCGG
>JADYYZ010000215.1 GCA_020853405.1 Acetobacteraceae bacterium | reverse complement strand
GCGGGCAGGTTCGGCGCGCGCCTTGGGCGGGCGGGCTGCACCGGGTCGGCTGTTCAAGTCGATGGTCGGCACGGGCAGCCTTCTTTGCATCGGCCAGGCCAATATGGCCCTGCGGCTAGGTCCCACCCTCTGCCCGGAGGTGCCTTGATCCAAATCAAACCGGCCGTGCGTGTCGCACCTATAGTCCGATCGCGCCACCTGGGGTGAGGAGCCTTGCTGATGCACCGATCGTCCCACCAGTCCATGGGCTTCCAGCCGGCGAAGCCGGTGCGGTCGATGGACGAGCTGATGGCGATCGCGTTCGCGATGGAGCAGGAATCCGCCGACCGCTACGGCGACCTTGCCCGACGAATGCGCGCCGCCGGCCGCGAGGATCTCGCTGCCGTCTTCGACCGGCTGGTCGGCGAGGAGGCAAGCCAGCTCGACCGCCTGGTCGCCTGGTCGCTGGAGACCCTTCGGCACGCGCCGGCGGCCCGCAGGCAGGCGCCGCGCGGCGTGTTCGATGACGAGGGCGCAGCGCTGGTGGCACCCGAGCTCCAGGATGCCTACCATGCGCTTGCGATGGCGGTACGGAACGACGACCGCGCCTTCGCCTTCTGGGCCTATGTTACCGCGGACGCGCCGACGCCGGCGATCCGCGAGGCCGCGGAGCGGATGGCGCGCGCGAAGCTCGAGCACGTTAAGATCCTGCGGCGCGAGCGGCGGCGCGCCTTCGTCGCCGACCGCTCGCGCAAGCTGGCCGCCGCCGGCACGCGCGACCTCGCCGCGGCGGAACGCGATGTCGCCATCGGCCTCGCTGCGCTGGCCGAAGCCGGCGAAGGGTCCCTCGCGCAGGAAGGGCGCGCGCTTGCCGCCGAGGCGCGCGCGCTCGCCGACGCGCTCGAGGCCGAGCCGCTGGACGAGACCGCGCCCGTCGGTGTCCCGTCGGCCGCCTCGCTCGAGGTGCTGTGCGAGTGGCTGGCCGAGCATTATCTGGAGGCGGGAGAAACCCTGGCCTCGCAGCCTGGCCGCGACCGCGCGCAGGCGCTGGCGGGCATGGCGATCCGGCGCCTTGCGCTGATCCGCCACCTGGAAGCGGCCCGCGGCTGAATGGTGCCAGGCGCGACGGCTGGCGGCCTGACCAGCGCCGAGGCGCAGGCGCGACTGCACGAGGTCGGCGCCAACGAGGTCGCCGAGGCCCAGGAAGGCGCCGCCCGCCGCGTGCTCGGGAAACTCTGGGCGCCGGTGCCGTGGATGCTGGAGGCAGCGATGCTGCTCGAGCTCTGGCGCGGCAGGTTTCTTGAGGCCGGGATCATCGCCGCACTCGTGCTGTTCAATGCCGCGGTGGCGCTGTTCCAGGAAGGGCGGGCGCAGGCGGCGCTTGCGGCGCTGAAGACGCGGCTTGCACTCGATGCCTCGGTGCGGCGCGACGGCGCCTGGACCACGATCCCGGCGAGGCAGGTGGTGCCCGGCGATCTCGTGAAACTGTCGCTGGGCGGCGTCGTTCCCGCCGATGCGCGGCTGGTCGGCGGCGACATCCTGCTCGACCAGTCGATGCTGACCGGCGAGTCGGCACCGGTCGAGGCCGGCGTCGGCGCGGTCGCCTACGCCGGTGCCCTGGTGCGCCGGGGCGAGGCCGAGGCGATCGTGACCGCGACCGGTGCGCGCACGAAGTCCGGGCGCACCGCCGAGCTGGTCAGGACCGCGCACGTCGTCGGCACGCAGCAGACGGCGGTGCTGGGTGTCGTGCGCAACCTTGCCGTCTTCAACGGGGTCGTCATCGTCGCGCTCGTCCTCTACGCCATCCATCTGGGGTCGCCGATGGCGACGATCGAGCCGCTGGTCCTGACCTCGGCGCTGGCCTCGATTCCCGTGGCGCTGCCGGCGACCTTCACGATGGCGGCGGCGCTCGCCGCGCACGCGCTCGCCCGACGCGGCGTGCTGCCCACCCGCCTGTCCGCGCTCGACGAGGCGGGGACCATGGACGTGCTGTGCTCCGACAAGACCGGCACGCTGACCCGCAACGAACTGCGGGTGGCACATGCGCGCCCCTTTCCCGGATTCGACGAGGCGCGCCTGCTGGCGCTTGCCGCGCTCGCCAGTTCCGACGGCGGCGCCGACCCGGTCGATGCCGCGATCCGGGCCGCCGCCCGCCCGGTCGAGGGCCTGCCCGAGCGCATCGCCTTCCAGCCCTTCGATCCGCACACCAGGCGGGCCGAGGCAGAGGTCCGGGATGCAAAGGGCGAGCATGGGCGCGTGATGAAGGGCGCCTTTGCGGTGATCGCCGATGCGGCAGGGGCCGACGCCGCCGGGCGGCGCGAGGCCGAGCTGCTGGAAGCCGAAGGGAACCGCGTTCTTGCCGTGGCGGTCGAAATCCAGGGAAGGCAGCAGATCGCCGGGCTGATCGCGCTTGCCGACCCGCCGCGCGAGGATGCTGCCCTGCTGGTCGGGCGCCTGTCCGAACACGGCGTGCGCGTGCTGATGCTCACGGGCGATGCCGCGGCCACGGCCGAGGCGGTGGCACGCAAGGTCGGGATCGAAGGCCCGGTCGCCACCCCGGGCGCCGCCAAGCTGCCGCCGCAGGACTGCGCGGTCTTCGCCGGCGTGCTTCCGGAAGACAAGTTCGATCTGGTTCGCGGGTTGCAGGCGGCGGGCCACACGGTCGGCATGTGTGGCGATGGTGCCAATGATGCCCCGGCGCTGCGCCAGGCGCATCTGGGGATCGCGGTCTCGACGGCGGCCGACGTCGCCAAGGCCGCCGCCGGCCTGGTGCTGACCGAGCCCGGCCTCGGTGGCGTCATGGCCGCGATCGAGGAGGGCCGCAGGGCGTTCAGGCGGGTTGCGACCTACGCGCTGAACTCGATCACCAAGAAGATCGTCACCCTGCTGTTCATCGCCACCGGCTTTGTCATGACCGGCCAGGCGATCCTGACGCCGCTGCTGATGATCGTGCTGCTGCTGGTGGGCGACTTCCTGGCGATGGCACTGGCGACCGACCGGGTCACGCCGTCACGCGCGCCGAACGTCTGGCGCGTCGATGCGCTGACCGCCGCAGCGGCAGCACTGGGGTTCGCGCAGCTGCTCTTCGCGAGCGCGGTGCTGGCGATCGGCACCTTCCTGCTTCGCCTCGCTCCCGATGCCGCCGCGACGCTCGCCTTCCTGACGCTGGTATTCGGCGGCCAGGCGCTGATCTACGCGATCCGCACCGGCGCCACGGTGTGGGAGACGCCGCCGGGCGGGTGGCTGGTCGCTGCCTCGGCGTTCGATGTCGCGATCGGCATCGTCGTCGCAACCACCGGCTGGATCGCCGCGCCCCTGCCGGCCGCCGTGGTGGCCGTGCTGCTCGCTGCCTCGGTCGCCTTCACGTTCCTTCTGAACCGGTTGCGCCGCCTGGTCGGCGCGCGGATGGCGCTCGCCTGACGATGCCGGCCGGCAGCCAGCCGGCGCCCCGGTTCCCTCCGGCGCCATCCCGGACTATCAGGGCGCGGTGCCGCTGGTGCCGCTGCCGCCCTTGACCGCGGAGGGTGGCGCCGGCGGGCCGGCGTGGAACCAGGCAAGGATCGGCTGACGGGCAGATCGGCGACAAGACAAAGACGGATCGACCGATGGTGCCAGGCGCCCCGGCCACGACAGGCGGCGGGGGCGGCAGCGCGGCTGGCGGTTTCGCATGAAGTCCAGATGGCTGGTCGGAACCGCGCAGGCCGTGCTGCGGCCGGCGGCATTGTGATCACAAGACGAAACGATGGAATACCCGACATGAACAGCATCGACGAAAAACTGCAGCCGATCCTGGCCGAGGTCATCCGCCGCAATGCCGGCGAGACCGAATTCCACCAGGCGGTGCACGAGGTTCTGGAAAGCCTCGGCCGGGTCGTTGCCAAGCATCCGCATTACCTCGAACAGGCACTGGTCGAGCGCATCTGCGAGCCGGAACGCCAGATCATTTTTCGCATTCCCTGGATCGACGACCGGGGCCAGGTGCAGATCAACCGTGGCTTCCGCGTGCAGTTCAACTCGGCGCTCGGTCCCTACAAGGGCGGCATGCGGTTCCATCCGTCGGTGAATGTCGGGATCATCAAGTTCCTGAGCTTCGAGCAGACCTTCAAGAACGCGCTCACCGGCATGCCGATCGGCGGCGCCAAGGGCGGCTCGGATTTCGACCCCAAAGGCAGGTCGGAGGCCGAGATCATGCGCTTCTGCCAGTCGCTGGTGACCGAGCTGCACCGCCATGTCGGCGAATATACCGACGTGCCGGCCGGCGATATCGGCGTCGGCGGCCGCGAGATCGGCTACATGTTCGGCCAGTTCAAGCGCCTGACCAACCGCTACGAGGCCGGCGTGATCACCGGCAAGGCGCTGGCCTATGGCGGCAGCTGCGCGCGCACCGAGTCGACCGGCTACGGCAACAGCTATTTCGTGCAGGCGATGCTGGAAACCAGGGGCACCGGCTTCGACGGCAGGAAGGTCGTGGTCTCGGGCTCGGGCAACGTCGCGATCTACACGATCGAGAAGGTGCAGTCGTTCGGCGGCAAGGTCATCGCCTGCTCCGATTCCGGCGGCTACGTGCTCGACGATGCCGGCATCGACCTTGCCCTGCTCAAGGAAATCAAGGAGGCGCGCCGCCAGCGCATCTCGGAATATGCCAAGGCAAAGGGTGCGAGCGCACGGTTCGTCGAGACCGGCCGCGGTTCGGTGTGGGACATTCCCTGCGAGGTCGCGATGCCGTCTGCCACCCAGAACGAGCTGTCGGGCAGGGACGCGGCGAAGCTGATCGGGAACGGGGTGATCGCGGTCGGCGAGGGAGCGAACATGCCCTGCACACCCGAGGCGATCAGGGCGTTCCGGGAGGCAGGGATACTGTTCGGCCCCGGCAAGGCGGCGAATGCCGGCGGCGTCACGACCTCGGCGCTCGAGATGCAGCAGAACGCGAGCCGCGACACCTGGACCTTCGAGAAGACCGAGGCGCGGCTTGCCAGCATCATGCGCAGCATCCACGACCTCTGCCACGCGACCGCCGAGGAATACGGCGCGCCGGGCGACTATGTGCTGGGCGCCAATATCGCGGGTTTCGTGCGGGTGGCGGAAGCGATGCGCATGCTGGGCGTGATCTGACCGGAGATCGCCCCCTTTCCGGGTCCGGGCCAGACCCAGCCGGCCGCCGAGGCGCCTCGCCTCGCCGCGTTTCGCGCCGGGCGTGGACAGCAGCGCGATCTTGGTGAAGCGTGGCGCCCCCGAAGCCTTGACCAGCACCCCGCAGGACCAGCCCATGCCCCCTCTCCCCCTCGGCCGCAGCGGCCTTTCGGTTCCCCCGATCGTGGTCGGGGGCAACGTGTTCGGCTGGACCATCGACAAGGCACAGTCGTTCCGGCTGCTCGATGCCTGCGTCGAGGCCGGGCTGAACGCGATCGACAGCGCCGATGTCTACTCGCGCTGGCACCCCGGCAACAACGGCGGCGAATCGGAAACCATCATCGGCGAATGGCTGAAGGCACGCGGCCGGCGCGCCGACCTGATGATCCTGACCAAGTGCGGCTCGGAAATGCCCGACGGCAAGGGCCTGTCGGCCGCCTGGATCGCGCGCGCGGTCGAGGACAGCCTGCGCCGGCTCCAGACCGACGTGATCGACCTCTACCAGGCGCATCGCGACGACGAATCCGTGCCGTTCGAGGAAACGCTCGGCGCCTTCGCCAGGCTGATCCAGGCGGGCAAGGTGCGTGCGATCGGCGCCAGCAACTACTCGGCGGAGCGTTTTGCGTTGGCACTGGCGGCCAGCACCCGCCACAACCTGCCCCGTTTCGAGACGATGCAGCCGCTGTACAGCCTGATGGAGCGTGGGATCGAGGCCGACCTTCTGGCGCTGTGCGCCAGGGAGGGGGTGGGCGTGATCTGCTACTCCTCGCTCGCCAGCGGCTTCCTCAGCGGCAAGTACCGCACCGAGGCGGACCTTTCGAAAAGTCTGCGCGGGCCGCGCAGCGCCGCGAAATACCTGACCCCGCGCGGCCACGCCGTGCTTGCCGCGCTGGACCGGATCGCCGGCCGGCTGGGGGCGAGCCAGGCGCAGGTGGCGCTGGCCTGGCTGAAGGCACGGCCGGGCATGACCGCGCCGATCGCCAGCGCGACGACGCTGGAGCAGGTGCGCGAGCTGGAAGCGGCGGCCCGCCTGTCGCTGGATGCGGCGGCGATCGGCGAACTCGACGCCGCCAGCGCGCCGGCGCCCTGAACCGCCGCGCTTGCAGAGGCCGCCGCCGCAAGGCATGTGGACGAAAGCCATGAGCCGCTTCCTCCCGCCGCGCGCCCCCCTCGTTCCGACCCTGGTGCTTGGCCTGCTGCTGGCTGGCATCGGCGCGGCGCGTGCCTGCGACCCGTCGATCATCGACAACGTGCTGGAGCAGGCGGATGCGCACCTGTCGCTCGCGTTGCGCGCCGACGACCTGGAGGGGGCGCGGCTGCATCTGCGCCGGGCGGCGCACGCGCTCGACGAGGCCGAGGCCCAGTTCATCAGCTGCAACTGCCAGAACGCCCCCTACGAGGCCGCGACCGCCGCCGCGGAAGCACGCCGTGCCGCCACCGCGCAGGATTTCACCGACCTTGCCGTCTCCGCGGACGCCGCGGTGTCGGGCTTCCAGCTCACGCTGCTGGCAATGCGCGAGGATCTCTGCCGCTGACCGGAGCGACCGGGGCAGGCGCTGCAACTCCTGCCCCACCCCGCGCCGGCACCGGGCGAACCGCCGATGGGGCCGTCGATCTGGCCCGAACCCCTGCTCGCGCGTAGATTGCAGGTCATGAACGTGGCACTTCGCCCGCCGGGGCGGCTGCCGGCCGAGCTGGTGTTCGACCTGGTCTGCCCGTGGTGCTTCATCGGCCTGCGGCGCCTTGACCGGGCGCTCGCGCGCCGGCCCGACGTGCGGCTCGATCTTTCTTTCCAGCCCTTCCTGCTGAACCCGGAAATGCCGCGCGGCGGCCTGCCGCGCAGCGAATACCTGATGCGAAAATATGGCGGCGAGGAGCGGGCACGGCGCCTGCACGCTGCCATCACCGAGGTCGCCCGGCAGGAGGGCTTGGTGCTGCGGTTCGACCTGATCGCGCGCACGCCGGCGAGCCTCGATGCGCATCGGCTGGTGCGCTTCGCCGCCCGCCACAGCCTTGCGCGCGAGGCGGTGGAGGCGCTGTTCTCCGCCTATTTCCAGGAAGGCCGCGACATCGGCGATGCCGTGCAGCTGGGTGCGATCGCAGCCGCGATCGGCCTTTCCGCGGCCGAGGTGCTGCGGTTCCTGGCCGGCCATGACGAGGCGGATGCAGTCGCGGCGGAAAACCTGCGCGCGCATCGGCTGGGGATCAACGGCGTGCCCTGCCTGACGCTTGCCGGCCGGCATGCGATCAGCGGCGCACAGGAGCCCGAGGTGATCTCGCGGCTGCTGGATGTCGCGATCCTGGAGGGGATGCGCGGCTGAGGGTTTCGGCTACTTCGCTGGACTGGGGAGCTGGCCGACCGGGTCTGGGGCGGGCCGGCAGTCATCGTCGGATTGCGAGTGGTTGGCATACGTTGCCCAGGTCGGAACGTAGCTCTCGGCCTGGTTCCCCCACCCGACCCACCCTGGCCGGGTATTGCGGGCAAATAGTTCCAGATACGGACCAGGGCTGCACGCTTCGATTATTGAATACTGTTCGTCCGGCTTGCGCGAGTGCTCGCGTTTGCGCGTGGCGATCAGGTTGACCTGGCGGCGGCCGGGCGGAAGCGTCCGATTGTCCTTGCCGCGGATGCCGAACAGCAGCAGCTCGGTGACATTGCGGAAATAGAACCCGACGCCGCGGCCGTCCGGCCCGCCGTCTTTGCGCGTCTTGAACCACACGATATTGGTCTTGTAGGTGAATCCCCACGCGGCCATCACCCGCATACCTTCAGCAAGCAGCGCATTCGGCACCCACAGGTAAAGATGCGCGCGGGGCAGAACGAGGGCGCATACAGGCAGGCCGGCGATTTCCTCCACCGACATCGTCGCGTAGCGATTGAGCCGCCGGTGTTCGGGCGCCATCTTGCCGGTCCGGTTCTGGAATTGCCAGGGCGGGTCGGCCAGCACGGTGGCAAATCGCCTGCCATCGAGGGCGGCGCGAAGATCGGTTGCAGCGTCGTTCATGCGTCGGACACAATGGCCAGACGGATTCCGAACACCAGCACCGGACACCCGCCACTGCGGCCGGCGAGGAGCCTCGGCTTCAGTTTCCCCATATGCGTGGTGCTGGCACCGTATTTCTGCATCAGTCCCATCTTGCGGAATAGAAGGTTCAACTCCTCGCTTCGTGTGATCAGCACCCCCAGGCTGATGCGCTGATACTCGAAGAAGGCACGAAATGCGTAAAGATCGCGGTCGAATGTCTGGTCCTTCGAATTCCACTCCATGTCCAGGGCAACCCGCCCCTTGATATAGTCAACCTTGTGGGTGTCGTGGCGGACTTCCTCCTGCTCCCGCCCAGTCAGGCTGACGACCTGCGAAACCCGAAGCTGGCGCTCCTCCCAGCCGCGCGGCCGCAGCAGGC
>JADYYZ010000214.1 GCA_020853405.1 Acetobacteraceae bacterium | reverse complement strand
TCAGCGTGGCCGGCAGCAGTTTCGGCAGGAACGGCACGACGATGTCGGGCTTGAGCTCCAGCGCCGCCTCGACCTGCTTCTGGTTCAGCGCGCCGGGGCGGGACGCCTGGTTCAGCACCACGACCCCACGGCGCGCCTGCGCCGGCGCGCTGGGCAGCGCGTGCAGGCGCAGCAGGTCGCGCGCATTGGCGAGATCGGGCGCCATCACCAGCACCCGCTGGTGGGCATGGGCGAAGGCGTGGCGCACCAGCGGCGGATAGCCGGACGGCGCGTCGATGACGACGTAGTTGAAGCGCTGGCGCAGCAGGCCGATCAGGTGATCGACCCCATCCTCGGTGGCGGCCAGGGTTTCCGAGAACTTCTCCTCGGCGGCGAATACGCGCAGCCGCTCGCCGTACGCCTGCGCGGCACGCTCCAGATAGAGGATATCGACCTTCGCCGGCGTCTCCAGCACCGTGCGCAGCCCCGGCGAGGCAGAGAGACCGAGCATCAGCGCGGCACTGCCCGTGAAGGGGTCGAGATCGACCAGCGCCACATGCGCGCGCCTGCCGTCCGAGAGGTGCACGGCGAGGCTGGTTGCGATCGTCGTCGTGCCGACGCCGCCGCGCGCGCCGGTGACCACCACCACCCGCCCGCCGCGCAGGATCGGCTCGGCCGGCGGCCGGATTCCGACATGCGGCAGGAACACCCGCGCCAGCAGCTCGCGGGTCAGCGGCTTGAACAGGTACTCGCTGACCGAAAGCCCCTGCGTCAGCGTGCGATAGAAGCCGATATCCTCGCGCTCGCCCACCACCAGCACGCGCGTGTCGGGCTCGCAGACCTGCGCGAGTTCCTCCAGCGCGCCAAGCGGCTGGTCGTGGCCGGCGACATCGACGATCAGCACGCGGGGGCTGGCCGAACGCCCGAGCTGGCGGGTCGCCTCGGCGATGCCGCCGCGGCGCACGTCGACGCGCTCCGCCCCTCCTTCCAGCAGCGCCTCGCGCAGCACCTGCTCGCTTTTCGCATCGCCGAGCCAGGCGATCAGCGGCGGGCGATCGGGGTTGGCGGCCTCGCTGGCCGCCGCGTTCGCCGCGGCCGGCGCGGGTTGCTCGAGTAGGCTAACGCCCTCCACCGCCGATCCCTCCGCCGCCGCCTTCGCCGCCGCCAGGTGCTGCGGGCGAGGCCGAGCTCGCGCCGATCCGCGCGATGTCGGTCACCGGCAGCGGGCGCACGCGGTCGCGATAGAGGCGATCGACCGCGTCGGCAGCCCCGGGGCCGACCCTTCGGTCACTGCCGCGCCCGGCGACGAGGTCGGCCTGGTCGGCGACCATGGCGCGCAGGTTGGCGTCGTTGGCGCGGGTGGGGCGCCAGGCGCCGTCACGCTCCCAGGGGTCGTTCATCGCGGTGCAGCCGGACCCGGCCGCGGCCGCGAGCAAGGCAACCAGGAACGTGCCGCGCATGCCGCCTCCTATTCGATGATGAAGCCGGCCTGGCCGGGAATACGCGCCGGCACGGGCCTGCCGGCCGCGGTCTGGCGGAAATGCAGGATGCGCTCGATCTCGGATGGCGGGCGGTAGCTGTCGGTGGGCACCGCCAGCTGGCGCACCTCGCTGACGGGGCGCACCAGGTAGGGGGTGATGATGATCACCAGCTCGGATTCGTTGCGCCGGAAGCGGTCGCTCCGGAACAGCGCGCCCAGCACCGGCACCTCGGAGAGGTAGGGAAGCCCCGAGCCAGCCAGCCGGGTGGAGTCCTGGAACAGCCCCGCGATCGCGAAGGACTGGCCCGAGCCGAGCTCGACCGTGGTCTCGGCCCGGCGCACGGTGAGCGCCGGGATCCTGAGATTGTTCACCGTGATCGCGCCGGCTTCCGACAGTTCGCTGACCTCGGGCCGCACGCGCAAGCTGATGCGCTCGCCCGACAGCACGGTCGGCACGAACGCGAGGCTGACGCCGAACTGCTTGAACTCGATGCTGATCTGCTGGTCGCGCTGGGCGACCGGGATCGGGAATTCGCCGCCGGCAAGGAACGAGGCGACCTCGCCCGACTGGGCGGTGAGGTTCGGCTCGGCCAGAACGGTGATCAGGTTGTCGCGCGCCAGCGCATCGATCACGCTGTTCACGTCGAAACTGCCGGCGTTGTAGCCGAAGCCGACGCGGTCGCTTGGTGCGGCACCGCCGATCCCGGGGAACGGAAAGCCGATGCCGCCGAGTGCGCCGCGCCCGGTCAGGAGGCCGAAGGTGAACCGCCCGATCTGGCCGAGCGCGGTCCAGTTGAAGCCGAGTTCGCGGGTGATCTCGCGGCTCATCTCGGCCACCCGCACGCGCAGATTGACCTGCACCGCGCCACGCACCGCGAGCCGGTTGACGACCGAAACGCCCTCGCCCGCATAGCCGCGCGCGATCGCGACCGCCTGTTCGGCTTCGATCGGGCTGGCGGTCTCGCCGGTCAGCAGCACGGCGCCGGGCAGCACCTCGATACGCACGCGCGCGTCGGGCAGCAGCCGGCGCAGTTTCGCTTCCACCTCGGCACCGGCGAAGCCCGCGGCGCGTACCACCACCTGGAACTCGGCGATCGCGGCGCCTCCCGCCCCGGTCGCGGCGACCGTGGTGCGCCCCGGCCCGGTGCCGAAGACGAACAGCGTGTCGGGAGAGGCGGGCCGCACCTCGGCCACGCGAGGGTCGGCCGCGAACACGGCGGCGGCCGGTTCGCGCAGCCGAAGCAGCCGGCCTGCCCCGACCTCCAGCGTGATCGGCGCGGTCGAAACCGGCATCGCCGCCGGCCCGAGCAGGGGCGGCGCCGCGGCCGGCTGCGGCGGCAAGGAAGGCGCGGGCGAGGCCGACGGCAGCGGTGACGGCTGGACCTGCAACTGGGCCTCTGCCGGCGCCCACGCCGCCGCCACGACCCCCGCCACCAGCAGCGCCGCGAGGCCGAACGGACGGGCGTTGCGCATCATCGCAGCTGCATCTCCTCGACGCGGGTACCCAGGTGCACGCGCATGGTCGGGATGCCGCGCACTGCCGGGTCGGGCACGCGCAGCGCCGGCGAGACATCGGCAGCAAAGGTCGCGCGCTGGGGACCTTCCGCGACAGCCTCCTCCGGCATCTCGATCGCGCGGACGGACAGCGCGAGCCTGCCCAGGCGGGCGGCGACCGCGACCTTCTCGGCCTGGTCCGGATTGACCTCCAGCGTCACGGTGCGCACCAGCCTGCCTTCGGTGGTGAGTGCGCCATCAGCACCCTGCGCCAGCGCCTGGTCGACCGCGATCACGCGCACGTCGGCAAGCACGGTTTCGCCGATCACGCGGCGCGCAATCGGCACCTTCTCGTCATCGAAACTCTGGGTCAGGATCAGGTCGATCCGGTCGCCCGGCCAGATCAGGCCCGCGGCACCGCTGACCATATCGACTCCGACCGACACCGCGCGCATGCCGCGGCCCAGCACCGCGGCCAGGAACCCGCGATCGCGCGGGCGCAGCACATCGTCGGGCCGCAGCAGCTCGCCCGCCGACAGCGGCCGGCGCACCATCGCGCCGCGCAGCTCCTCGCGCACCTGCTCGGCGTCGAGCAGCGCGTCGTCCGGAGCCTCGCCAGGGGCAAAGGCGCGGGTCGTCAGGTCCTCGATCTTCAGCAGGCTGCCGGCGGCGATCGGACGGGCGGCTGCCAGCACGCTGATGCGTGGCGGCGGCGCGGGTGCTGCGATCGGGGCTGGCGGGGGCGCGGGCGCCGGCGGGGCGAGCGCCAGCATGCCGATCAGGCCGAGGCCGGCGAGAGCTGCCAGCATGATGACCCCAAGAAGCACCCTCATGCCGGTGCGGCCCCCGCGGCGATGCTGGCGAACGGCCCGGCCAGGATGGCGCCGGCGGCGATCGCGACCGCGTAGGGCAGGACGCCGCGGCGGATGCGGAATGCCTCGGCGCGGGCGAGGCGACGGAGCAGCGGCGCCGCGCGCCCGGCCGGTGCGATGCGCGCGGGCAGCAGCGGGCGGAGGGCGAGGAACAGCAGCGCCAGCACGCCGCCCGCCAGCGCGGTTGCCAGCAGGAAGGCAGCCAGCGCCTGCGGCGGCACGAACAGGCCCGCCGCCACCGCCAGTTTCGCATCACCCCCGCCGAGCAGGCCGCGCCACCAGGCAGCACCCAGCAGCGCCGCGACCACCAGCGCGCCAACGAGCGAGGCAAGGAGGGCATCCAGGCCCTCACCCGCGCGCAGCACGAGGCCGGCGCCGGCGAGCGCCAGCGGCAGCCTGTTCGGGACCAGCCGCCAGCCGAGGTCATAGAGCGCTGCCGCGCACAGCAGCGCCGAACCGGTGACGGCGACGAGGCCGGCGAGCATCGGTCGTTCCCTTCCTCGGCAGGCCAAACGGGGCAGGAAGGGCGGGCG
>JADYYZ010000213.1 GCA_020853405.1 Acetobacteraceae bacterium | reverse complement strand
TGCTGGTTTCGCGCCCGAGCAGGCGGTTGCGCAACTTGCGGCGCTGGTTGGCGCAACCCGGCCCGCGCATGTCTTCCTGCCGGAAAGCGTGACCGGCGGCGGCCATCTCGGCCGGCTGCTGGCGACCCGGCTGGGCGAGCGGGTTGCGACGGGCGTGATCCGGCTCGCCGGCAACGAGGCAACGCGGCGCGCGGATGGCGGCCGCACCGACGAAACGCTCGCCCTGCCGCGCGTCGTACTGGTGGCACCGGAGGCGGCGACGCCGGATTTCAAGGAACGGCGCGAGGCGCGCGTGCTTGAGCTTTCCGCCGCACCGGCGCCCGAAGCGATCCTTGATGGCGGCCATCTCGCGCTCGATGCCAGCGACATGCCGCTTGCGGACGCCGATTTCATCGTCAGTGGCGGCGTCGGCGTCAGCGAATGGCAGCGGTTTCTCGCCGTTGCCAAGGCGCTGCACGCAACCATCGGCTGCTCGCGCGCCGTGTGCGATGCCGGCCATCTGCCGCGCAGCCGGCAGGTCGGTGCCTCTGGTACGCTGGTCGACCCGCGCTGCTATCTCGCCTTCGGCATCTCCGGCGCACCGCAGCACCTGCAGGGAATCGCGCGCTGTGAGCGGGTGATCGCGGTCAATACCGACCTGCATGCCGAGATGATCAAGCGAGCGCAACTGGCGATCGTCGCCGATGCGCAACCGGTGATGGCGAGCCTGCTCGAACTGCTGGAGGGCGCTGATGACTGAAGCCCCCATCATCGTGCTGCTGTCGCTCGGCCGCCATCCGGTATCGGGCCGGGTGCGCCGGGCGGAACGGGATGCCCGCGCCTTGACACTGGCGCTCGGCGCCGGCCCGCCGGTGATCGGGCTTCACGCCGGGCCGCCGCATGAAGCGTTGCGCGACTATCTCGGCATGGGGCTGAAGCAGCTTGTCGCACTCGTCGTGCCCGAGGGCAGCGATCCGGCGCCGGGGCTGGCCGCCTTCATCGCCAACCTGGACCCGAAGCCCCGACTGATCGTTGCCGGCAGCATCGCCGAGGCAGGCGAGGCAAGCGGGCTGGTGCCTTATATCGTCGCCGAGCGACTGGGGCTGGCGCTGGCGCCGGGCGTCGCCTCACTTCGCGTCGAGCCGGAGGGGCTCGCCTTCGTGCAGGCGCTTCCGCGCGGCAGCCGCCGTCGCCTCACCAGCGCCGGGCTGGTGCTGGCAACCGTCGATATGCAAGGCCCCCGTCCACGGCAGGTTGCCCGCGGGCCTGCCTTGCGGGCGCGCGTGCAGGTGCTCGCAGCGCCGGGCGCGCCGGCGGTCAGCGAGCTCTCGCCCGAGGTGATAGACCGGCGCCCTGCGCGCGTACGCCCGAAGCGCATCGGGCCGGCCACGACGCGAGCGATCGGCGGCGAAACGCGACTGCTGGTCGATCCTGACCCGCGCGAAGCGGCACGCGAGATCCTGAGATTCCTCGAAAACGAGCGCCTGCTTCTGCGGCCGCAGGCCGGGGCGAGCCGAACACAAGCCGAAGAACCGTCGATACCGGAGATTGCACCATGACCACCTACGCCTCGCTGCTGAAGCCGTTCAGGATCAAGAACCTGACGATCCGCAACCGGATCATGAGCACCAGCCATGCCGACCGGTTCGCCGATGGCGGCATGCCAGGCGAGCGGCTCCAGCTCTACCACACCGAGAAGGCCAAGGGCGGCATCGGCCTGACCATGTTCGGTGGCTCGTCGTCGGTTGCGCCGGACAGTCCGGCCGCGTGGTGGAGCGGCATTTCGCTCGAGAACGACAGTGTGATCCCGCATCTCCAGGGTTTCTCGAAGCGCGTCCATGACGCGGGTGCGGCCCTGATGGTGCAGATGACGCATATGGGCCGGCGCACGCGCTGGGACACCGGCGCGTGGCTGGCTCCGGTCAGCCCGACGCCAACGCGAGATCACTACGCGCGTTCCGTGGCACGCGAGATCGAGGAGTGGGACATCCGCCGCATCATCAAGGGCTTTGGCCAGGCGGCGCGGCGCTGCAAAGAGGGCGGTCTCGACGGCGTAGAGGTGATGGCAACAGCCCAGCATCTTGTCGATCAGTTCTGGTCGCCCTCGACCAACCACCGCACTGATAAATATGGCGGCAGCCTCGAGAACCGCATGCGTTTCAGCTTCGAGGTGCTGGAGGAGGTGCGCCGGCAGGTCGGTGACGACTATATCGTCGGCATGCGGCTTTCCGGCGACGAGATGCTGGAAGGCGGCCTCACCGCCGATGACTGCTTCACCATCATCCGCAAGATTGTCGGCTCGGGCCTGATCGACTTTGCCAACGTCTATGGCGGGCAGATGAGCGACATGATCAGCTACGCCATGCATCTGCCGGGCATGATCGCGCCCTCGGCGCCATTCCTCTATCTCGCCAGCGCGGTCAAGGCCGAGATGGACATTCCGGTGTTTCACGCCACCCGGATCACCGATCTAGCAACCGCCGCACGCGCCATCGACGAGGGGCATGTCGATATGATCGCGATGACGCGCGCCCATATCGCCGACCCGTATATCGTCACCAAGATGATGGAGGGCCGGCCTGAGGATATCCGCCCCTGCGTCGGCGCCTCCTACTGCCTTTCCGGCCGTGGCGCCATCTGCCTGCACAACCCCGCGACGGGGCGCGAGGAGAGCCTCCCGCAGGTGATCATGAAGGGTCCGGCGCGCCTCCGCATCGTCGTCGTCGGCGGTGGCCCAGCCGGCATGGAGGCTGCGCGCGTCTCGGCCTCGCGCGGCCATGAGGTGATCCTGTTCGAGGCGACCGACAGACTCGGTGGGCAGATCAACCTCGCTGCCAAGGCCGACTGGCGTGAGGGTCTTGCCAACATCGCTCGCTGGCTGGAGGGCCAGGTGCGCAAGCTCGGCGTCGATGTCCGGCTCGGCCATGCACCGACGTCCGCCGAGATCAAGGCGCTCAAGCCGGCAATCGTCATCCTCGCGACCGGTGGCTCGCCCAATCTCGATGGCTTCGAGGGCAATGAGCACGCAATCAGCACCTGGGATATTCTTGGCGGCCGCATTTCGCCCGCCGAGAACGTTCTGATCTGGGACGACAGCGGCAACGAGGCCGGAATCTCCTGTGCCGAGTTTGCCTCCAAGCGTGGCGCACTGGTCGAACTGGCGACCTACGACAAATTCGCCGGCGAGGAGGTGCCGAAGGGCAACCTGCCGATCTTCATGCGCGAATCCTACAAGCATGATGTCGTGTTCACGCCCGACCGCCGGCTCAAAAAGATCTATTCCGAAGGCAACAAGCACGTCGCGGTGCTGGAGAACGTCTATACCGGCCAGCAGGAGGAGCGCGCCGTCGAGCAGATCGTCGTCGAACAGGGCACCAAGCCCAACCGCCAGCTCTATCTCGAGTTGAAGCCGGATTCACGCAACCTCGGCGAGGTCGACCTTGATGCGCTGATCGCCGGCCGGCCGCAGGAAATCGTCAACAACAGCGATGGCACCTTCCAGCTGTTCAGCGTCGGCGACGCGGTGGTGAGCCGCAACATCCATGCGGCGATCTATGACTCGATCCGCCTCTGCAATACGTTCTGACACCCCCCTTTGGCGGAATCCGGCTGCGTGAGTGACAGGCTTCCGGATCGCGTTTCAACAGGAAACCGGTGATGAAACTCACGCATGCCCGGATCTATGTCGTCGAAAGTGGGGGCATCCGGCCGGTGATCCTTGAACTCGCAACCGACGAGGGTATCGCCGGGCTTGGCGAGGCGGCGATCGCGTATGGCGTCGGCGGCACCGCCGCGGCGGCGATGATCAGGGAATTGTGCGAGCGCTATGTTTTCGGACAGGACCCGTTCCGCATCGAGAAACTGTGGTGCGAGATGTATGATCACAGTTTCTGGGCCAAGGGCGGCGGGCCGATCGTGTTCGCGGCGATGAGCGCCATCGAGATCGCACTATGCGATATCAAGGCGCGGGCGCTCGGCGTGCCGGTCTACGATCTGCTCGGCGGCCGGGTGCACGACCAGCTGCGTACCTACGCCAACGGCTGGTATTTCGGTTGCACCGACAGCAGGCAATTGCCGAAATTCGCCGAGAAGGCGGTCAAAGACGGCTATGACGCGCTGAAGTTCTATCCGTTTGCAACCGTGCTCGAAACCGGCAAGCTGCGTCACCCGGATCGCCGTGCGGCCACCGACAGTATCCGTGTGCGTAAGGCCGCGGTTGAAATCGTGCGTTCGGTGCGCGAGGCGGTCGGCCCCGATGTCGAGCTGATGCTCGATCTGACCGGCGGCCTGACCACCGAGGCGACGATCCGCTTCTGCCGCGACATCGAGCGCTACGACATCGCCTATG
>JADYYZ010000212.1 GCA_020853405.1 Acetobacteraceae bacterium | reverse complement strand
TTGCCACCAGGTCGTCCACCGGGGCGCGGTTGCGGTGGCCGAGAATGGTGAGCGGAAAGCCCTTCAGCAGGATATGCTTGGCCGCCCCGTGCCCCATCAACCCCACGCCGATGTAGCCGACACGCGTCGTCTGCGCCAAAACCATCCCTCCCGCACGCCGTTCACGGCGCCCCTGGTTGCGCCGGCGCAACGCGGGCATGGTGACCGGCGGTGGACAAGTTTCGCCCGGTTCCGCCCTACGAAATGCATCGGGAACGCCCCGCCATGCTGACGCGCCTGCCCGGCGACCGACGCATCTGGCTTGCCCTGGCGGCGGGTGCGGCAATCCTGGGGGTGCGCGCGTCCGGACTTGCCGATCTGGTCTCGCTCGATGTGTTGCGCACCCACCGGGCCGTACTTGTCGCGTGGGCCGATGACAACGCCGTGATCGCAGCTGCTTCCTATGTCGCGCTCTATGTCGGGGTGGTCGCACTGTCGGTACCGGGCGCGGTCGTGCTGACGCTTGTCGGCGGCTTCCTGTTCGGCGCCGCCGCCGGTGCCGCGCTCACGATCGCCGCGGCGACCGCCGGAGCCAGCCTCGTGTTCCTGTTCGCGCGCGCGGTGCTGGGCGCCGGCGCGCTCGACCGGTTCGGGCCGGGTGCCGCGCGGCTTGGCCGGAATATCCGCCACCATGCCTGGTCGTACCTGCTGGTGCTGCGGCTGGTGCCGCTGTTTCCCTTCTTCCTGGTCAACCTGGTGCCTGCCTTCGTCGGCGTGCCGCTTTCCACCTTCGTGCTGACAACCTTTCTTGGCATCATCCCGGCGAGTGTGGTGTTCAGCCTGGCCGGCGCCGGCCTCGGCACGGTGCTGGATGCCGGTGGGCCGATCGATGCCGGCGCGATCCTGACCCCGAAAATCCTTGCAGCACTCCTGGGGCTTGCCGGCCTTGCCCTTGCCGCCATTCCCTTGCGCCGGCGGTTCGCGCGATGATGCCGCATCGCCCGCTACACAAGCCCATGGCTCGCCCCGACCACCGGACCCGCCCATGACCCGCGCCGATACGCTGCCCGCCAGGCCGCCGCCGCTCGATCCCTGCAAGTTCCAGGATCCGCTTCAGACCGCCAGGGGCGAGCCGCGCGCCCAGGTCGGGCTGCACGCGCTGGAAACCCTGTGGGTCAATACCGGCACGCTGTGCAACATCGCCTGCGCCCGCTGCTATATCGAAAGCAGCCCGCGCAATGACGCGCTGGCCTACATCTCGGCCGCCGAGGTGCGGCGTTTCCTCGACGAGGCGCGGGCGGTCGCACCCGGGCTGCGCACGGTCGGATTCACCGGCGGCGAGCCGTTCCTCAACCGCGAGCTGCCGACGATGCTGGACGACGTGCTGGCGCGCGGGCTTGCCGCGCTGGTGCTGACCAACGCGATGAAGCCCATGCGGAACCACGAAGCGGCGCTGTTGCGGCTGCGCGCCCGCCATGGCGGGCGGCTGGTGCTGCGGGTCAGCCTCGACCACCACGCGGCAGCGCTGCACGACCTCGAACGCGGTGCCGGCAGTTTCGACCAGGCGGTTGCCGGCCTCGTCTGGCTGGCGCGCGAGGGGTTCACGGTGCACGTGGCGGGCAGGGCCGGCTTCGGCGCGGATGACGAGGCGGCACGCCGGGCCGGCTATGCCGCGCTGTTCGCCGCCCACGCCATCCCGATCGATGCTGCCGATCCGGTGGCGCTGATGCTGTTCCCCGAGATGGACGCGACCCGCGACGTGCCCGAGATCACCGAAGCCTGCTGGGGCATCCTTGGCTTCGATCCACGGCGGCTGATGTGCGCGAGTGCGCGCATGGTGGTGAAGCGCAAGGGTGCCGCGGCACCTGCCGTCGTCGCCTGCACGCTGCTGCCGTACGACCCGCGTTTCGAGCTCGGCGCGACACTGGCCGAGGCGTCGCGCCCGGTTGCGCTGAACCACCCGCATTGCGCGGCCTTCTGCGTGCTGGGCGGGGCCGCCTGCTCGCGCTGACGGCAGGGGCGGCTCGCCGGGTAGGCGGGGCGCGCGGGGGGTGCGACACTTGTGGCCCCGGATGGCGAAAGGATCGTTGCGGATGCGCTGGTCGCGGATGATGACGCTGGTCGATGCCCATTGCGAGGGCGAGATCGGCCGGGTGGTGACGGGCGGCGGCCCCATCCTTCCCGGCGCGACCATGCTGGAGCGCATGAATTTCCTGAACGGCCCGCGCGGCAGCGAAGGCGATTCGCTGCGCCGCTTCCTGGTGTTCGAGCCGCGCGGCATGGCGCACCAGACGGTGAACCTGTTGCAGCCACCGTGCGACCCCGCTGCCGATGCCGCCTTCATCGTGCTGCAGGCCGACCGCGCGCACGCGATGAGCGGATCGAACGCGATCTGCGTCACCACCGTGCTGCTGGAGACCGGCATGGTGAGGATGGCCGAGCCGGAGACGGTGGTGCGGCTGGATACGCCGGCGGGCCTGGTGGTCGCGCGTGCTGCCTGCCGCGACGGCAAGTGCGTGCGCGTGGCGCTCGAGATGCCGGCGAGTTTCGCCCCGGCGCTCGACCAGGTGGTGACGGTCGAGGGGGTGGGTGATGTGAAGTTCGACCTCGCCTTCGGCGGCGTCTTCTACGCGCTGGTCGATGTCGCCGCGCTGGGGCGGCGGATCGAGCCTGAACAGCTGCGCGCGCTGGTCGGGATCGGTGCCCGCGTGCTGCCGGCGGCCGAAGCCAAGCTGGCGCCGAAGCACCCGACCATGCCGGCGCTGTCGGGCATCTCCTACGTGATGTTCTGCGGCGAGGACGAGCAGGGCTGGCGCACCTGCACCATCGTCAACCCCGGCCGCGCCGACCGCTCGCCCTGCGGCACCGGCAGTTCGGCGCGGCTTGCCGCGACGCATGCGCGCGGCCTGCTGAAGCCAGGCCAACGCATCGTCTCGCGTTCGATCATCGGCAGCCGGTTCGACGTTTCCGTGGCGCGTCAGACGAGCCTCGGCGACGTCGAGGCAATCGTGCCGCGCATCGAGGGCTCCGGCTGGATTCATGGCACCGCGCAGCTGGGGGTGGACCCCAGCGATCCGTTCCAGCTTGGGTTCGCGCTTCCGGATATCTGGGGGCCTGGCCTTCCCGTCGCCGACCAGGCCGGCCGATAGAAGCAGGAACGGTTTTGGTCCGCCCTGCGTTGCCGGGCAGCTAGGCCCCGATGCCTTCCATCCCGGCGACCGCCAGGATGGTGGCGAGCGCGGCGCGCTGGCCCCGCAGCGTCTCGTCCGGTTCCAGTTCGAGCCACTCCTCCAGCGAATGCTGCCGCCCGCTGCGCCCGCCGCCGCCGATCTTCAGCGAGGGCACGCCCAGGCTCATCGGCACGTTGGCATCGGTCGAGGAAGCCTCGAATTTCGGCGTGAACCCCTCGGCGGTGACCGCGGCGGCGGCGAAGCGGGGCAGCGGTGAGTCCTCCGCCGTGCTGCCGGCCGGCCGATCGCCCAGCCGCGTGCGCTCGGCGCTGATCGCGCCGGCCCGGGTCGAACGCGCCCTGTTCTCGTCGGCAACCGCCTGATCGACGATCGCCATGAAGCGCGCCTCCATGGTCGCGAGCGCTTCGGCCGAGGCCGAACGCAGATCGACATCCATGTGCACCTCGGCCGGGATGGCGTTGATCGAGGTGCCGCCGCCGACGACGCTGACGCAATGCGTGGTGCGCTCCTCGGCCCGGGCAGGAAGGGCCGCGAGACCGGTGGCGGCGGCAGCCATTGGGTAGACCGGGTTGACGATGCCGAAGGCGCTGAAACTGTGCCCGCCCGGCCCCTTGAACGTGATCCGCCAGCGCCGCGATCCCACGCCCACGGTGCAGATCCGCGTCACCTCCGGGCTGTCGACCGCCAGGAACGCGGTGATCCGCGCGCGGTGGCGGCCTTCGGCGAACAGGTGGCGGACGCCGCGCAGATCGCCCAGCCCCTCCTCGCCGACATCACCGACGAACAGGATATCGGCGCGGGTGCGGATGCCGGCCGCGTCCAGTGCACGCATGAAGGCAAGGTTGGCGGCAAGGCCGAGCGTGTTGTCGCTGACCCCTGGTGCCAGCAGCCGCGTGCCCTCGCGCCGGACGCGTACGTCGGTGCCGGCGGGGAAGACGGTATCGAGGTGGGAGGCCACGACCAGGATCTCGCCGTTGCCGGTGCCGCGGCGCAGCCCCATCACGTTGCCGATCGCATCCTGCTCCACCTCCTCCAGCCCGTGCTCGCGCAGCAGCTCGAGATAGGCGGCGGCGCGTGCCCCCTCGGCGAACGGCGGGGCGGGGATTTCGGTCAGCCGGATCAGCTCCTCGATCATGCGTGGAAGCCCCGCCGCCAGCGTCGCGCTGGCGGCGGCGAAGCGTCGGTCGGCGCGGATGGCAGCGATGGTATCGGCTGGGGTGGTCATCGGCGCCTCGTGCGGTTCCGGGATTGCGGGTCAGCGGAAGGGCTGGCTCAGCAGCCTCTCCAGTCGTGCTTCTTCCGGGTCGCGGAAACGGTCAAGCCCGATCGTCATGCCGAGCTCACCTGCGGCCGGTGCCGCGCGATAGGTGCCGAACAGCCGGTCCCAGACGGAAAGGCAGAAGCCGAAATTGGTGTCGTGTTCGACCCGCAGGGTGGAATGGTGCACGCGGTGCATCTCGGGCGTCACGATCAGCCGCCGCAGCAGCGGCTCGATGCG
>JADYYZ010000211.1 GCA_020853405.1 Acetobacteraceae bacterium | reverse complement strand
GCGCGGGCGCCCACGAACACGTCGCCTTCGAACAGGGCGGCATCGTCGCCCCGAAGCCGCGCGCCACGGCGGGCGCGCACATGGTCCTTGAAGACGCCGTGCAGCGCCGCCTGCAGCGCGCCGAGCCGCGCGAGGTCGTCTTCCGTCTCGGGGCGGAACGGGTCGAGCAGCGACTTCCGCCTGCCCGCGGTGTGCAGCCGCCGCTCGATGCCGATGCGCCCGATCGCCTCGGCGAAGCCGAAGCCGGCGCTGATCACGCCGACCGAACCCAGGATCGAGGTCGCATCGCAGAAGATCTCGTCGGCGGCGCAGGCGAGCCAGAACCCGCCCGATGCGGCGATGTCCTCGACGAAGGCCAGCACAGGCACCTTCTTTTCATCCGCCAGCGCCCGGATGCGCGCGGCGATCAGGCTCGACTGCGCGGCCGATCCGCCTGGCGAGTTCACCGAGAGCGCCACCGCGGCCAGGCGCGGCAGCGCGAAGGCGCGACGGATTGCCGGCTCCAGTCGCTCGATCGACAGCGCCTGGCGGCCGAACCTGGCCGACGGCGCGATGATGCCATCGAGCCGCAGTTCGGCGATCCTGGGCGGCGGGTCGATCAGGTTCTTCAGGCGGTCGGACAATCCGGGCATGCCGCGCGCACCTAGCCCTGCCTTGCCAATTCCCACAAGCCCCGCCATGTGAGGCCGCATGAGTGCCGACGGGCTCACCGACGACGCGATCCGCGCGCTGCTGGCATCGGTGCGTCGCATCGCGCTGGTCGGCGCCAGCAACAAGCCGGCCCGCCCCAGCAACGGGGTGATGGGCTTCCTGCTGCGTCACGGTTACCAGGTGGTGCCGGTGAATCCCGGCCTTGCCGGCCAGACGATCCATGGCCAGAGGGTGGTCGCAAGCCTGGCCGAGGCCGGGCCGATCGACATGGTCGATGTGTTCCGCGAGGCGTCCGCGACGCCCACGATCGCCCGCCAGGCGGTGGCGGCAGGCGCCCGGGCGCTGTGGCTGCAGCTTGGCGTGCTGAACGAGGAGGCAGCGACAATCGCGCGCGTGGGCGGCCTCGTGTTCGTCGAGGATCGCTGCCCGGCGATCGAGATCCCCCGGCTCCGGATCGCACCGGTCGGCGGCAGGCCCTGAGGCCCACCGCGCGCGGCAGCGTGATGGCAGCGGGTCTGGTCCGCCCGGCGGGCCGGGCGTAGTGTTTCGGCCATGTCCGACCCTGCGGCGCCGCAAGCGCGCGAGGTGCGGGTGCTCGGCCTGATCGGCACTGCGCACTTCCTCTCGCACTTCTACATCCTGGCGATCCCGCCCCTGTTCCTGTTCTGGCGCGACGAGTTCCAGGTCTCGTTCGCCATGCTCGGGCTTTCCTCGGCGCTGCTGTCGGGCACCACGGCGGTGCTGCAGACCCCGGTCGGGTTCCTGACCGACCGCTACGGCGCCAAGACCTTCCTGGTCGGCGGCACGCTGCTGATGTGCCTCGGCATGGCTGCCATGGCGATCGCGCCGAGCTACTGGATGATCCTGGTGCTGGCGGTGGTCTCGGGCATCGGCAACAGCGTCATCCACCCGGTCGACTACGCGATCCTCGCCGGTTCGATCGGCAAGGACCGCATGGGCCGCGCCTTCGCCTTCCACACCTTCACCGGCAATCTCGGCTTCGCCGCCGGCCCGCCGGTGATCGTGCTGCTGGCCGGCATGCTTGGCTGGCGCGGCGCCCTGGCCGCGGTGGGCCTTGTCGGCCTGCCGGTGGTCGGCGCCATCCTGTGGCAGAGCCGAATCCTGGCCGACCAGGCGAAGCCGCGCGCGCACGAGGCGGGGGCATCCGGGCTCGCGCTGCTCGCCAGCCTGCCGATGCTGATGTTCTTCCTGTTCATGCTGACCAGCGCGATGGCGGGCGGCGCCGTGCAGGCATTCCTGATCGCGACCCTTGCCAAGCTCTGGGGCACGCCGCTTGCGATCGGCTCGGCAGCGCTCACCAGCTACATGGTCGGCGCCACCGCCGGCGTGCTGATCGGCGGCTGGGTGGCCGACCGCTACGGTGGCGCCCTGCTCGGCTTCACCATCCTGACCACGCTGGCCACCGCGGCGCTGTTCCTGCTGGTCGGCATGCTGGCGCTGCCGGCCGTGCTGCTGGTCGGCACCGTGTTCATCGCGGGCCTGATCTTCGGCGCCTCGCGAACGCCGCGCGACATCATGATCAAGGACGCAGCCCCCCCCGGCCAGATCGGCAAGGTGTTCGGCTTCGTCAGTTCCGGCCTGCCGATGGGCATGGCGATCACGCCGGTGCCGTTCGGCCTGCTGCTCGATCTCGGCCGGCCCGACCTGGTGCTGCCGCTGGTCGCGGTGATCCTGGTCGCCAGCATCTTCACCCTGACCACGGCGCGCAGTGCCGGCAAGGTGCGGCTGCCCGTGGCCGCCGAATAGCGCGCCCGCGCTGCGAGACCCGGCGCTACGAGATCCGACGGAGCCGCATCACCGCCAGCACGAGCTGCGTCGCGCCCGCGGCCGCCATCATGATCAGCGCCGTCGCCACGCCGCTGCCGCCTTCCAGGACGCCCGCCGCCCACGACAGCAGCGCCCCCATGCCCATCTGCGCGAACCCGGTCAGCCCCGAGGCGGTGCCGGCCACCTGCGGCCGCACCGACAGCGCCGCCACCATCGCGTTGGTCTGCGAGATGCCGTTGCCGATCGCCATCAGCACCGAAGGCACGAACAGCCCGAAGATCGAGGGCGGCAGCCACAGCATCGCCGCCAGCACCGCCGCCACGCCCAGGAAACTGATGACCGTGCCGATCTCGATCATGCGGAACACGCCGACCCGCTGCGAATAGCGCCCGGCCAGGAAGTTGCCGAAGGCGTAGAAGCCCGAAGTGCACAGGAAGGCGAGCGCGTAGTCGCGTGGCTGCATGCCAAGGCCGGTGACCACGACGTGCGGCGCACCACCCAGGAAGGTGAAGAACACGCCCGAGCTCAAGGCGACGGTCGCGACATAGCCGCGGAACGCCCCCATCCGCAGCAGCGAGCCATACATCGCGGCAAGGCCGGCGATGCCCGGCAATGGCTGCGGCTCGGCCAGCGTCTCGGGCAGGCGGCGCCCGATCGCGACCAGCAGGAAGGCGCCAAGCAGCGCGCAGGCCACGAACACCGCCTGCCAGCCGAACAGGTCCTGCAGCAGGCTGCCGGCATAGGGTGCCACCATCGGCGCCACCGTCATGCCCATCATCACGTAGCCCAGCACGCTCGCCGCCTTCTCGCGCGGGAAACAGTCGCGGATCATGGCGCGGCCGATCACCATGCCGCCGCAGCTGCCGATCGCCTGGGCCGTGCGCAGCCACACCAGAAGGCCGATCGTCTGCGCCAGCGCCGCACCGGCGGAAGCGAGAAGGAACACGCCGAAGGCGATCAGCACCAGCGGCCGGCGGCCGAACCGGTCGGACAGCGGGCCATAGAACAGCTGGCCGACCGCGATGCCGAACAGCGCCATGGTCAGCAGCAGCTGCGCGGTGCCGGTGGAGGTCGCGAACTGGGCCGCGAAGCCGGGCAGCAGCGGCACCACGATCTGCAGCGTGAACGGCCCGGCGCCGACCATCGCCACCAGCAGCCAGGAGGGTGGCGGGGTGCCGGCCCGCCGCGGCGGCGCTGCCTGCGGCAGGGTGGGGGACGGGGCGGCATCGGCGTCGCGCGGCGTCACGGCGTCAACCTGCGCCGCCGCGGGCGGGGGCGCAACGCGGCGCCGGCCGGCAGCCGCGCTACCAGCGGAACGACCGGAGCGCCGCCGCCGGCATCAGCCCGGCATCGGCGGCACGGCGCGCGGCACGCGCGACATCGACCGCGCCATCGCCGGCAAGCCCGAGCTCCTCGGCGTGGATGCCGCCGAGCACCCAGGCCGAAGGGATGCCGACCGCGGCCGCGCCGGCGATGTCGGTGCGCAGCGCATCGCCGACGGCAAGGGTGCGCGCCCGGTCGCGCACGCCAAGCAGGCGGAACACCCGCTGGTAGATCGCCGGGTCGGGCTTGCCCACCTGCCGCACCACGCCCCCCAGCTCGGCATAGCGGGCGGCCAGCGCGCCGGCGCAGATCACCCGCCTTCCGCCGCGGATCACCTCGAGATCGGGATTGGCGCAGACCATCGGCAGGTCGAGCGCGGCGCAGGCCGCCAGCGTATCCTCGAAATCATCGACGCTCTGGTCGCCGCCATGGTCGTCGGGGCCGGTGTTCAGCACCCATTCGGCAAGACTCGGGCTCGGCACCTCGGTCAGATCGAGGTCCGCCATCACGTTCTTGTCGCGCTCCGGGCCAAGGTGGAACACGCGCTCGCCCAGGCGGTCGAAGAACGGCGGGTCGCGGTCGCGCAGATGCAGGTGCACCGCCTCGCCCGAGGTCAGGATACCCGTGTAGAGGGCATCCGCGATCCCCATCGCGCGCATCGACGCCTGGGCCGCTTCGTTGCGGCGCGGCGCGTTCGAAAGCAGCACCACGCGCTTGTCGGCCAGGCGCAGCTTCTCCAGCACCTCGATCGCGCCGGGATAGGGCGTGACACCGTCATGGATCACCCCCCACAGGTCGAGGATGAACCCGTCATGCGCCTCGGCCAGCGGCGCGAACCCGTCGAGCAGAGCCATCATCAGGCGTCGGTTCCCACGATGTCTGTCACGTTCCTGACCCCTTCGCGCGCGAGCGTGTCCGAAAGATCGCCGAGAATGCGCGCCGGCAGCGCCGGCCCGTCCCAGGCGAGCGCGGTGTAGAGCTGCACGAGGCTCGCGCCGGCGCGGATCTTGCTCAGCACGTCGGCGGCCGAGGCGACCCCGCCGACGCCGACCAGCGGTATCCTTCCGCCTGCCAGCTGGAACGCCCTGGCCAGCATGCGGGTCGAGGGTTCCAGCAGCGGCGGGCCGGAAAGCCCGCCCTTCTCGGCAGCCTGGGGGTCGGCAAGCGACGCGGGGCGGGCGATCGTGGTGTTGGAGATGATCAGCGCCTGTGCCTTCTCGCACGAAACCTCGACGGCGGCGGCAAGCGCCGCATCGTCGAGATCGGGGGCGATCTTCACCGCCAGCGGCACCGGCCGCGGCAGCGCGGCGATCACCGCGTCGAGCAGCGCGCCCAGGCGGTCGGCCGATTGCAGATCGCGCAGGCCGGGCGTGTTGGGCGAGGAGACGTTCAGCGTGATCCAGTCGGCCAGCGGCGCCACCGATCGCGCCATCAGCGCATAGTCGCCGGCCGGGTCGGCGCAGTCCTTGTTGATGCCGATATTGATGCCGAGCCTCCCCGGCAGCGCGGCGGCACCGCGGAGCACGGCGAGCCGGGGCAGGACCGCGGCAAGCCCGGCGTTCGGGAAGCCCATGCGGTTGATCACCGCGCGCGATCGCGGCAGGCGGAAGATGCGCGGCCGCGGGTTGCCGTGCTGGGGCCTCGGCGTCAGCGTGCCGACCTCGACCGCGCCGAACCCCAGGCCGAAGGCGCCCGGCACCGCCAGCGCATCCTTGTCGAAGCCGGCGGCAAGGCCGAGCGGGTTCGGGAACGTGGCCCCGAGCACCCGCACCCGAAGCGCCGGATCGTCGCCCGGCGCTGCCTTCCCGCACCAGCCGCGGGCCAGTGCCGCCAGCGCCGCCCGGTGCGCGGTTTCCGGGTCGAGCGCGCGCAGAAGCGGCATCGCCGCCGAGGCGAGCCGGGCAGGAATGGTGGGGGAAGCCATGGCGGGCCGCTTCATGCCGGAACATGGGTGCCCCTGCAATCGGGCATCGCGCGGAAGCGGCCGGCCGTGCGACAAGCGCCGGCGTGGGGAGGCGCGCGCCAGCAATGTCGGGACCGGCCTGGATGGCGCTCGGCATCGCGGTATTCGCGCTGCTCGATCTCGACACCAAGTGGCTGTCGGCGGGCTACGGCATGGGCCAGGTGCTGCTGCTGCGCTATGGCGTGATGCTGCTGGTGCTGGCGCCGTTCTGCGCGACCAGCCTGTTGCGCGCGCGCACGTCCCTGCACCTGCTGCGCGGGATTCTGATGTTCGCCGTCTCGGCGGGGTTCTACACCGCGTTCGCCAACCTGCCGCTGTTCGACGGCTATGTCGTCTATTTCACTGCCCCGTTCATGGTGATGGCGCTGGGCAGGCTGATGCTGGGCGAGCAGGTTCCCCCCGCCGCCTGGGGCTGGGCGGCGTTCGGCTTCGCCGGTGTCGTGCTCGCGCTGGTCCCGCGGCTTGCCCACGACGCCCTGCGCGCTGCCTGGCCGCTGCTGGCCGCGTTCGTCGGCACGATCGCCTATGCGCTGGTGATGATCCTGACCAGGCGGGCGGCACAGGCGCCGCTCGGCGTGCTGCTGCTGTGGCCGGGCATCGTCGGCACCGTCGCGGCGGCGCCGCTCGCCGCCCTGGAATGGGTCACGCCGACGCCGCTCGATGCCCTGCTGCTGGCGATCAGCGGCGTGTTGTGGGCGGGCGCGATCGGCTGCCTCAGCCGGGCGGTGCAGCTCAGCCCGCCCTCGCGGCTCGCGCCGATCGACTTCACCGCCGTGGTCTGGGTGATCGCCTTCGACCGCATCGTGTTCGGCCATGTCGCCGGGGTGCCGGAGCTCACCGGTGCTGCGATGGTGATCGGCGCCTGCCTGATGCACGCGCGGGCGATGACCCGGTCCGCCGCCTGAGCGGTGCCGCGCCGGGCCTTCCTTTCGCCTATGGCGCGGGCCGCGCGCCCAGCCGCTCCAGCTTCTCCTCGATCCGCACCAGCTGCATCGACAGCCGGCGGTCGATGTCGCGGATGGCGTGCAGCGGCGCGTAGCCGCGCGCGACATCGAGCTTGTGCGTCGTCAGGTCGTCGCGCACCGAAAGCAGCGACTCGAGCCGGCTCGTCGCCAGCTCGTCCAGCCGCTGCTGCAGGTCGCGCTTCACGCCCTGGATCATCCAGAACAGCGCGCCCAGCACCGGCAGCATGATGGCGGTCAGCCAGGTGGTAAGGTCGAGGTCGAATTGGGCCTGGGTCATGGCGGCAACTCCGGGTGGTGGGCGCGAGGGGTCGTTGACGGCGCCGCGGCGCGGGCCGATATCGCAGGCACGATGTGGAACGAGCCGTATCTGGAGACCTGCTGCCGGTCGGCGCTGAACCGGCTGAAGATCGCGGGAAGCCTTGGCCGCCCGCCCGGGCTGAAGGACGGGCCGTGCCTCGGCCGGCTTGCCGGCATGGGGTTCGCGCGCGTCCGCCCCGACGGCCGCTACGAGGCGACCGCCGAGGGCCTGGCGCGCCACGCCAGCGAGATCCTGAAGGCGCGGGGCGGCGCGGCTCAGCCGCGGGCCAGCGGGTCGAAGCCGCTCTCGGCCGCATAGCGCCCGGCGCCTGGGCGCCAGTCCGGCCGGGCTGGCGCGCCACCGCGCGCGGGCAGGCGCACCGGTTCGGCGAGCAGGCAGCCGGCCAGCGCGTCGAGCCCGTCGTCGGCAAGGCCCCTGGCGCCGGGGCGGTAGTCGCGCATCTCCTGGATCAGGCGGGTTGCGAACACGCTCTCGTGCACCCGCAGCGCGCGCGCGGCCAGTACCGGCTCCAGTGCCGCGATGATGCGCTCGTCCTTGGCGCGGCTGCTGACCCGTTCGCGCACCGCACAGGCAAGCCTGCCCTCGCGCAGCGTCTGTTTCAGAAGCCCCGGCAGGAACCTGCCGATGCCGTTGGTCTCGATCGTGACCGAGGGCAGGTGCAGAAGGCGCACCTGGTCGGCGACCTGCTGGCACAGCTGCTGGCCGGGATTGGTCTCGGCGGCAGGGTCATGCTTCAGGTACAGCATGCGGTGCAGCCAGTAGCCGCCATCGGCGTCGGCGAACAGCGCCGCCAGCACCGAGGCATCGCCGCGGCCAGGGGCACCGAACGCCGGATCCCAGAAGCACGAGGCCGAGACCATGCGCGCCTCGCCGATGCGGAGTTCGATGCCGCCGTTGCCGGCATGCAGGCAGAGCTCGTCCGGATAGCGCAGCAGCTGCGCCGGATCGAGCCTGGCCGCTTCCGGGTTCACCGGCTCCAGCATCATCTGGCTCAGGAACTTCGCCGGCCCGACCCGCCGGCGGAGCGCCGCGATGTCGTGGGCCGAGAAGCGCTCCGGCCAGCGGCTGTTGCCGGCGGCATCCAGGATCGGCAGCACCAGCCGCGCGCAGTCGCCGAGGAAGGGCGGCCCGGCACCGGGCGGGCGCGGCCGTTCCGGGTCGGCATAGATGCTGTCGGCGGCGTGCGGGGTGCCGACGAACAGCATGGTGCCGCCCGGCGTCAGCACGAACGCCGCCTCGCCCAGGCGCTGGCGCAGCTCCTCGCGCTTGCCCTCGGTGTCGGCGGTGTTGGGCACCTCGACATCGTCGGCGATGATGATGTCGGCGCGGCTGCCGGTGATGTTGGCGAGGATGCCGCGCGCCAGCATCGACGGGTCGCGCGCCGCGCCCGCCCGGTTGACGCTGAAGCGGTCGGCGGCCCATTCCTCGGCACGGCTCGGCCGGATCAGCGCGCACAGCGGGTGCCGTTCCACGATCCGCCGCGCGTTGCGCACCAGCTTCACCGCCAGCGCGTCATCGGCGCCCAGCACCAGGATGCGGGTTTCGGGCGTCCGCATCAGCTGCCAGGCGCACCACTGGCCGAGGATGGTCGACTTGCCGGCGCCGCGGAACGCCATCAGCAGCAGCCGCCGCTGCCCGATCGCCTCGCGGCCCTGAAGCCAGCGCGCGATGCCAAGGTGCAGCGGCGGCGTGTCCTGGCCCTCGCGCGCGTTCCAGATCCACAGGAACTCGTCGAAGCGCACGCCGGCATAGGGCGCGGCCGGCCTAGTCCTGGTCGCCAAGGTCGAGCTCCGTCTCGGCGCCCTCGGTGACGTGGCTGATCGCGTCGATCGCATCGACCTGTTCGGCGGTCAGTTCCAGGTCGGGCGCGGCGTTCACCAGCGCGCGCCGCGCATCGGCGATCAGCAGCGTCGGCTGCAGCTCGATGCCGGATTCCGGGGCGATCGCGCGGGTGAGTTTCAGCAGCAGATCGAGGTGGGCGAGTGCCGCCTTGCAGGCGGTGTGGTGTGCCGCGAACGCCTTCGGTTCGTCGGGCACCATGCCCACCGCGAAGACGCAGTAGCTCTCGGCAACCTGTTCGGCCAGGTGCATCAGGCGCTGGGCGAGGCGGTGGCGGGGCATATGGGTCGCATTCCTTGCATCGGGGTCGGTCCCGTCAGGTGCCGGCAGGCTGTTGTTGTTGATGGTCGCTGGGCTCACGTGCGCGCCCGCGCCGCGAAGCCCGGCGCCACATAGGCCACCGCCGCGCCCGAGACCGTCGCCGTCGCGTTGGCGGAAAGCGTCGCGCGGGCGGTGATGCTGTTCCAGGTGCAGCCGCCATCGGCGATGCCGTTGCCGGTGCCCGAGGGGCCGGTGGACCCCGACGTGCCCGCGGTCACGCAGACATAGACATTGCCGCCGCGCGCCACGACGGTGCCCGCGGTGTAGGCGGTCGAGGCCGCCCAGGCGGTGACCGCGGCCGCGTCATAGCGCTGGATCGCGGCGACCGAGGCAGCCGCGACCGCGCCAGCAACCGCCACGTACTCGCCGCTGGCCAGCCCGCCGGCCGAGGCGAGGAACAGGTTCGCCGTGCCGGTGATCGTCGTGCCGGCAACCCCGGCGAGCGTGCCGAACGTGCCGCCCGCGGTGCATTCCCAGTGCGACGGGCCGGTGGCGGCGACATTGCGCACGAGCGCGCCGAGGTCGTGCGTGCCGATGCTCGGCGCCGCCACCGCGATCGCGACCGGCCCCGGGTCGTCCTCGGCATGACCGGGGAAGACCCGCGGCGCGTGACCCTCGACACAGAACAGCCGGAGCGCGGTGATGTCGGCAGGGCCGGCGGCGCTGCCGGTGATGCCGACCCAGATCGTCGCCACCTCCGGGTCGAGCTCGAAATAGAGCGGGGCGAAACTCTCCGAGCCGCTGAAGAAGCCGCCAAGGCCGGCATTGAAGGTGAGCGCCCGGCTCGCGCGCACCGGCTGGCCGGTGGTGATCAGCCGGTCGTCGGCATCGAAGCAGCGCACCAGCATGCGCCCGGCCTGCGCCTGGCCATCCAGCGCGTAGCTGAACAGGAAGCGCCTGGCGGCCCGGGTATCGACGCAGGTGCCGACCCCGCGCGAGGAGACGCCGACGCGCAGCGCGCCCGGCCGCAGTTCGAGGTTGTTGAGCTGGCGGAAGGTGTTCAGTCGCCGTTCGGGTGCCGGGCTGGTCGCGACCAGCGAGCAGCCCTGCACGAAGATGCGCGTCGCGTCATAGGGATTGGCGGCGCTGCGCACATCGGCGACCTGCCAGATCAGTTTCAGCGGCTGGTCGGCGGCGGCGAAGCGGTCGATGCCGTTGGCCAGGTGCAGCACGCTGCCGGCGAGGTTGCCGCGATAGTCGATATAGTGCCCGCCGATGGCGTTGCCGGCCGCGCCCTGGCCGCCGACATAGGCGAAGTCGTACTGGTTGCCCAGCGCGTCGCCGAACTCGCGCGCGATGATCCGGCCCGAGCCCTCGTTGCGGGCGCCGATCAGCATGTTGGCCCGCCCCGCTGCCTCCATCAGCACCGGCACGCTGTCGAACGCTGCCTGCGCATAGTCCCAGCGCACGCTGCCGTCCGCGATCGCGCTGCCGGTCCCGGAAGGCGCACCGGCGCCCGAGGTGCCGGCCTGCACCGCGACATAGATGCGCCCGCCCGCGCCCCTGATGCGCGTGCCGACCGCATAGGCGGTCGAAGGCCACCAGTCCTGCACGCCGCGCAGCTCGAAGGACGGGTTCAGGAACAGGTTGTTGTTGGGGTTGTCGTAGCCGGTCGCGGTGCGGCTGAAGCGGATGCCGCAGCGATCGAGCCCCGGGTGCAGCGTGCTTTGCAGCTGGAACGTGCCGCCGATGAAGGTGTTCTGGTTGTTCCAGCCGCCCTGGCCGCTGCGCAGGTCGAGCCCGATCCGGTTGTTGTAGAAGCGGCCGAGAGTGACGCGGCAATAGACGAAGCCGTTGGCATCGCCGAACGCCTGCGCGCCGATGGTGAAACCTTCGGCGTGCTCCAGTCCGATCTCGCTCGCATAGGCGTTGAAGATCTGGATGCCGATCTCGGCCTCGCTCGACCAGTCGGACTGGGTCAGGCGTCGCACGCGAAGCCCGGTGTAGCGCGTGCCCCAGAGGCGCTGGCTGCCGGGCTGGCCGATCCGGAGCGCGCCACCCTGGCCGGCAGCCAGGATTTCGCCCCGCATGTGCAGCCCGAAGGCACCGACACCAAGCGTCACCGGCTGGGTGGTGCGGTAACTGCCATCCGGGATCAGCACCGAGGCACCGCGCGCGGTTGCGGCATCGAACGCCGCCTGGATCGCCTGGGTGTCGTCGGTGGCACCGTCGCCGGCGGCGCCGAAATCGCGCACCGACAGCGTCTCGGCCAGTTTCGCCGCGACCGTGCCGGCGCCGGCGCCGAGCGAGGGGGTGTACAGCACGTTCTCGGCGGAACCGATGCCGCCGGCCGGGCTGAACAGCGCCGGCGCGCCGTCGCTGCCGAAGCCGAGCAGCCGGCCGGCGCGCGCCGCGCGCGGCGGCAGCGCGCCCGACGGCACCGGATCGGCGGCATCGAAATGCAGCGCCCGCCCGGAATCGTCGGCGAGCTGCTGGATGGCGGCGGTCTGATAGTCGAGCTCGTCGTTCAGCACGCGTGCGCGCAGCACGCCGTTCTCCTGGAAGTCGCTGGTGCGGCGGATCGGCAGGCGCCGGCGCAGCGTGACGACGGCGCCGGCCGGCGGCGCGGCCGCGAACCGGCAGAGGCCGCCGCCGCTCTGGCCGGCGCCGCTGGCGGTGTAGCCGCTGCCCTGCTGCGCGCCGTCGATGAACACCTGCAGGTCGCTGGCGGCGAAGATCGCGAAGGGAAAGCCGAAGTCGGCGGTGGCGCCGTCCGCGACATACTGGATGCGCGGGCTGACATCGTTGATCTGGATATGTTCGGCCATGGGAGGGATGCCTCGTTTCAGAACACGTCGAGCAGCGAGCGCAGGCCGGAGCCCAGGCTCGATGTGCCGCGCACCGCGCGGGTGAATCCGGTGAGCGCGCCGGAGGCGTCGAGCAGGCTGCGCCGCCCGGCGGCCAGGCGCGCGTTCATCGCCTTGGTCGCTTCCTCCAGCCCGTCGCCTGCTTCCGCCTCGGCGCGGCGCAGGGCGCGCTGGCGGTCATCGGTTGCCTGCTCCTCGGCGGCGTCCTGGCGGAGCCCCTCGAGCAGCGCCTGGCCCGAGCCGCTGTCGGGCGAGGCGCCCGAGGCGGCGAGCCGCGCGCGCGCCGAGGCGACGGTCTTTTCCAGGATCGACTGGCGCTGGCGGGCGCGCGCATTGGCGGCTTCCGCCTCGCGCGCGTCGCGCGCTGCCTCCAGCGCTGCCGCGGCCTGGGCGGCCGCCGGATCGCTGGTCGCGCGGCGTGCCGACTGCATCTGCATCAGTCCCTGCGCGGCGTTCGCCGCGGTGGCGGCGATCGTGGCCACGGTTGCGAGCTGGGCCATCAGTCGTTCACCCTCATGTCGGTGGTGACGGAAAGGATCTTCGCCGGCAGCGGCACCGCGCCGGTGACGCGCCACAACGGCGTCGATGCATCGCGCTGCCAGCCCAGCGCCCGGATCACGCGCTCGCCGGTGAACGGGCTGAGCGCGGTATCGAGCGCGCCGGCGCCGAGCCGGCGGAACGGCACCGGCACCGGACCGCGGCCGAGATCGACCTCGAGTGCCGCGGTCTCCAGCAGCCGGAACGTCACCGACACCAGCCGCACCGGCCCGGCCTTGGCGCCGACCGCGGTCAGCAGTTCCGGCGGCAGCGGCTCGATCAGGTGCGTGAAGGCAAGCCCGGCGGCGAGCCGGCGTGCCGGCGGGTCGATCGTGATCGCGCCGCCGGCGACGATCGCCGTGCCGCGCGGCGCGCCGTCGGAGACCACCGCGACCGCGCGGCCCTCCAGGTGGTCGAGGCCGTGCCAGGTCGCGGCCGGCGTCGGCATCGTGCCGTCGATCGCGGCGTCGAGCGCCAGCGCATCGTCGAGCCGCTCGAGCGCGTGGCGGCCGGCGCGCTCGGTCGCGAGATAGACATTGCCGTCGATCTCGGCGACCGCGCGGAAGGCGCCGTCGGTCTCCTGGCGGGTCCAGGCGGTGACCTGCTCGGCGCGGTAGATGGTCAGCGTCGCGAGGTTGCCATCGCCCATCACGATGTGCAGCAGCCGTCGTGTCTGGTCGAACGCCATCCCCTGCGGCCGGTCGACCAGGTGGCGCGAGACCAGCGCCAGGTCGTTGGCCTGGTACGCCTGCTCGACGTCGGTATAGACGAACTCGTGCAGGCTCTTGCCGCCGCGGGCGGCGAAGATGGTGGCGCCATCGACATCCACCGGCGGCACGATGCGGTCGGTGGGGCTGCCGACCCGGGTCTGGCGGTTCAGCTGGATGTTGCCGGGCGTCAGCGGATCGCCGGTGACCATCCACTCGGCGCCCGAGGTGAAGACCTGCAGGTGGCGGCCCGAGAACACCGCGCGGATCGCGTTCACCTGGTCGCTCATCAGCCCGAACTCGATCGCCTGGTCGTCGAGGCCGGTGCCGAGATCGAAGTTGAACAGCTGGCCCGAGCGTGACAGCCACAGCCGGTTCGGCAGGTCGCGCGAACCGCCCAGCACCAGACGGTCCTGGTGGAAGCAGCAGCAGACCGGCCAGCCGCGCACCGCGCCGAAGGCGGACTCGTCCCAGTTGGTGGTGGCGTTGGTGTCGGTCAGGGTATCGAGCCCCACCCCGCCGGCCAGCGTCGAGGAGGTGACCGAGGTGATGCGCACGCGCTTCCGGTTCAGCCGGAAGATGAGGCCGACATGCTGGGCGACGAAGACCGGCGCCGAGGCACTGAGCGTGATGCCGCCGCCCGAGATCGCCGACGGGGTGAGCGTGACGGCGGGGTCGCCGAAGCGGAAGAAGGGTTCGGCGATGAAGCTCCAGGGCGCGATCTGCCAGCTGGAATGGCCGGTGCGCGTCACCCGCTGCGGTGCGACATCGGGATGGGCAAGCAGCAGCGTGTCGGCGCTTTGCGTCCAGGCGATCTGGCCGAGCTGCGCGCCGGTGTAGGGGGTGGCGATCGAGGCGACCTGGACATCGTCGCGGAACACCGCGAGCCGGCCGGCGGTGAGCGCCAGCAGGTAGGTCTGCTCGGTCGAGAACTCGAACGGGATCAGCCGCGCCGGGCCGTCGAGCTGGGCAAGCCAGCGCAGGCCAGGCCGGCGCGCAACCCCGCCGGTCGGCAGGATCACGACATTGCGCAGCCGCCGCGCGCCGTTCTCGTAGGCGCGCAGGTCCGGCCTGCCCGAGAGTTCCGGCGCGAGCTCGCCGGCGGTGAAACTGGTCTTGATGCGGCGAAGGGCAGGCATTGCTCAGCCCCGCGCCGTGATCAGCGGGAAGTCGGTGATCGCCGGCGGCTGGTCCTGCTGGCTGTCGGTCAGGCGGGCACCGCGGAACTCGCGCTCGGCCAGCTCGAACAGCAGCTGCGCGCGGGCAGTGTTCTCGGTCAGCGGGATCACGAACTCGGCGGCCAGGCGGGCGATCAGCGCGGCCTGGAAGAACGGCGGCAGCACCTCGTCGACGGGGCGGAAGATGTAGGTCAGCGTCACGCTCTCCTCGTCGGCGTGCAGCCGGTCCTCGGCGATGCGATAGGCGACGCCGGCGCCGCGCGGGCCGGAGCCGGCGGACAGGGCGCGAAGGAAATCGGACGGCAGCTGGAAGGCGCAGCGATAGTCGGCGACCGGCACCGCGGAGAGGCGGGCAAGCGTGCGCTGGCCGGTCGCGAAACTCCACGGATAGGCCGAGACCAGCGCGTCGCGCGTGGAGGGATAGAGGTTGGCCGCGACCTCGGCCTCGGCCGTGCCTTCGTCGAAACTGGCGATGGTGGTCGCGCCGATCTTGAGCAGCGCGCGCGAGCACATCGCAAGCGCGGAGAGCGCCATGGCGTGGGTTCCCGTGGAGAGGTGAAGGAGAGGGACGGGGACGGCAACCGAAGCGCCGCCCCCGTCCGCGATCAGGCCACCAGCGGCCCGAGCGTGACCGCGCCGGGCGTGACGCTGACGACGCGCGACTGGCGCACGCCGTCACTGCCGGCCAGGATCAGCACGTCGTTGCGCGCCAGCATGTCACTGGCCGAGGCGAAGTAGTTGGCGGCCGTGATCTGGGCGAGCGTGTCCGTGCTGCTGCGGAAGTGCCACTGGGT
>JADYYZ010000210.1 GCA_020853405.1 Acetobacteraceae bacterium | reverse complement strand
TTCTCGCCCGACCTGATCGGCGCGGCACCGGCGCCGCGCGGCAACGCCCCGGTGCTGCTGGCGATGGGAAGGCTGCACGCGAACAAGGCGTTCGACGTTGCGATCCGGGCGCTCGCCCGCATCCCGCGCGCCGAGCTTGCGATCGCCGGCGAGGGGCCGGAACGCATGGCGCTGGAGAACCTCGCGCGAAGCGAAGGCATCGCCGATCGCGTAAAATTCCTCGGCTGGCGCGACGACCAGGCAGCCCTGCTGGCCGGCTGCGACGTGTTCCTGTGTCCCAGCCGGCACGAACCGCTCGGCAATGTCGTGCTGGAAGCCTGGTCGGCGGCGCGGCCGGTGGTCGCCGCCGCCGCGCAAGGCCCGGCGGAGCTGATCACCGATGGCAGGGATGGCATGCTGGTGGCGAAGGACGATCCGGCCGCGCTGGCCGGGGCGGTGACGTCACTGCTGGAGGATCGCAGCCGCGCCGCGGCGCTCGCCGCCGCCGGGCGCGCGCGCTACGAGCGCGACTTCACCGAGGCAGCGGTGGTGGCGCGCTGGCAGGCATGGATGCGCAAGGTCACCGGATAGATGTGCGGCATCGCCGGCCTCGCGCTTCGCCCCGACGCACCGCCGCCCGACCCCGCGCTCGGCGCCGGGCTTCGTGCCGCGCTGGCGCATCGCGGCCCGGATGGGTCGGGCACGCACCAGGATCGCGGCGCGCTCCTGGTCCAGACACGGCTTGCCATCATCGACCTTCAGACCGGCGACCAGCCGCTGTTCGCGCCGGGCGGCCTCGCGCTCGTCGGCAATGGCGAGATCTATAATCACCGCGAACTGCGCGCCGCGCTGCCGGGGGTTGCCTTCGCCACCGGCAGCGACTGCGAACCGCCCTTGCATCTTTTCCGCACGCAGGGGCTCGATTTCACATCGTCGCTGCGCGGCATGTACGCGCTCGCCATCCATGACCCGCGCACCGGTTCGGTGGTGCTGGCGCGCGACCCGTTCGGCATCAAGCCGCTGTACCTGGCCGAGACCCCGCACGGCATCGCGTTCGCCAGCGAACCTTCGGCGCTGGTCGCGGCCGGCCTCGTTGAGCCGCGCCTTGCGCCGCAGCCCCGCGACGAGCTTCTTGAACTGCAGTTCTCGACCGGGACGGCGACGCCGCTGGAGGGGATCACGCGTCTCGCGCCCGGCGAGACCGTCCTGATCCGCGATGGCCGCATCGTCGAGCGCAGGCACCGTGCCGCGCTGCCCGAGGGCGGGCCGGAGACGATATCGGAAGCGGCGGCCCTGGCCCGGCTCGATGCTGCGCTGGCCGACAGCGTGGCGATGCACCAGAGGAGCGATGTGCCCTATGGGCTGTTCCTGTCGGGCGGCATCGACAGTGCTGCGATCCTCGCGATGATGGCGCGGCTGAACGAGCGGCCGGTGCTTGCCTTCACCGCCGGCTTCGATGCCCCGGGTGCCGCCGACGAGCGCGCTGCCGCGCGCGAGGCAGCGGGTGCCGCCGGCGCGCGGCACCACGAGATCACGGTGACGGAAGCGGATTTCTGGGCGCACCTGCCGGCGATCGCGGCGGCGATGGACGACCCCGCGGCCGACTATGCGATCGTGCCGACCTGGCTGCTCGCGCGCGAGGCGTGCCGGCATGTCAAGGTGGTGCTGTCGGGCGAGGGCGGCGACGAGATGTTCGCCGGCTACGGCCGCTATCGCGCGGCCACGCGCCCCTGGTGGCGGGGCGGCCGCGCCATGCGCCCGCACGGCATCCTGGCCAGGCTCGGCCTGCGTCGGTCCGCGGCGCCGCACTGGCGCGACGGCATCGAGGCGGCGGAGGCACGCTCATCCGGCCAGGGGCGGAGCCGGCTGATGGCGGCCCAGGCCGCCGACATCCAGGACTGGCTGCCCAACGACCTGCTGACCAAGCTCGACCGCTGCCTGATGGCGCACGCGGTGGAAGGCCGCACGCCGTTCCTCGACCCGGTGCTCGCCGCGGCCGCGTTCCGGCTGCCCGATGCGCTGAAACTGCGGCAGGGCCGCGGCAAATACCTGCTGCGGCGATGGCTGGCCGCGAACTTCCCCGCCGCGCGGCCGTTCGCGCCGAAGCAGGGGTTCTCGGTGCCGGTCGGTGCCTGGATTTCGGCGCGAGGCGCGCGGCTCGGCAAACTGGTGGCACGCCAGGCGGGCGTTGCCGAACTGTGCGATCCGGCGAAGGTCGAGGCGGTGTTCACGCGCGCCTCGGCCAAGCACGAGGCATTTGCCGCCTGGACGCTGCTGTTCTACGCGCTGTGGCACCGCCGCCATATCGAGCGCGCGAGGGTCGACGCCGACGTGTTCGCGGTGCTGGAGTGAGACAGGAAGGGAGAGGCCGCCGATGCATTTCGATCTGCTGGTGAGGAACGGCACCCTGGTGACGCCGAACGGCTCCGAAGCGGCCGATGTCGGCATCCTTCGCGGCCGCATCGCGGCGATCGGGTCGCTGTCGTCGGCCAGCGCCGGGACGGTGATCGACGCCACGGGCCTCCATGTGCTGCCCGGCCTGATCGATTCGCACGTGCATCTGCGCGAACCCGGCAACGAGGCGGTCGAGACGATCGAGACCGGAACGAAGGGCGCGGTGCTGGGGGGCGTTGCCTGCGTGTTCGACATGCCCAACACCAGCCCCGCCATCACCGACACTGCCCGGCTGGACTGGAAGCGCGCCCACATCGCCGGCCGCGCCTGGTGCGACATGGGCTTCTATGTCGGGGCCGCGAAGTCGAACATCGCCGAGCTCGGCAGCCTGGAAGCCGAGGCGAATGTCTGCGCCATAAAAGTGTTCGCCGGCAGTTCCACCGGCGACCTGCTGGTCGAGGACGATGCCTCGCTGGAGGCGGTGATGCAGGGCGGGCGGCGACGCATCGCCTATCACAGCGAGGACGAGTATCGGCTGCAGCAGCGGCGCAAGATGTTCGCCGATGGCGGGCCGCATCTGCGCCACATGGAATGGCGCGACGTGGAAACCGCCTTCCTTGGCACGCGCCGGCTGATGGCGATCGCACGCAAGACGCACCGGCGGGCGCACATCCTGCATGTCTCGACCGCCGAGGAGCTCGACTATCTGAAGGATTTCCGCGACCTCGCCACCGTCGAGCTGCTGGTGAACCACCTCACCCAGGTGGCGCCGGAGGCGTACGAGACGCTCGGCGGCTATGCGGTGATGAACCCGCCGATCCGCGACCGCCGCCACTACGAGGCAGCCTGGGCGGCGATCCGCGACGGCAGCGTCGACACCATCGGCAGCGACCACGCCCCGCACAGCAGGGAGGCCAAGGAACGCCCCTGGCCCGCCACTGCCGCCGGCCTTACCGGGGTGCAGACCATCGTGCCGGTGATGCTCGACCACGTGAACGCGGGCCGGCTCACGCTTGCGCGCCTGGTCGACCTGATGGGGGCGGGGCCGGCGCGCGTGTTCGGGCTGCTGCGCAAGGGCCGGCTTGCCGCCGGCTATGACGGCGACCTGACGCTGGTCGACATGCGGGCACGGCGCAGGATCGAGGCAGCGAAGATGGCAGCGCCCTGCGGCTGGACGCCGTTCGACGGCACCGAGGTGCAGGGCTGGCCGGTGGCGACGGTGGTGCGCGGCAACGTGGTGATGCGCGACGACGCCCTGGTCGGCACGCCGGCCGGCCGCCCGGCGATCTTCGAGGAGACCCGCGCCGGCTGAGATCGCGCCGCCCGGATCGGGGCACGGGCAACGAAAAAGAATGGGGCGGCGCCGTCTCCGGCACCGCCCCCCGTTCGCTGGCCTCGCCAAACCCAATCAATGCACCGCCAGCGGCTCCATCTCGTGCTGGCGGATCGCAGCGATCGCGACCTCGCGCCCGGCCGCGACGGCCATCTGGGTGCCGTCGGCGGCGTGGATCGCGAAGGCAGCGGTGCCGTTCAGCAGGATCGGGCGCACATAGGCGATGTGACCGAGGCCGAGCCGGACGAAATCGTCCGCGGTCAGCGTCCTGATCCCCACCACCTTGGTCCGTGGCAGCTCGACGTCATCATCATCTTCGGTCATGGCGGCCTTCTCCTTCGGCCGGAAACCTATGTTGCGTGCGCCCCCGCTCAGGCGGCCTTGCCGCTGGCCGGGGTGGCATCGACCACCTGGGCCGTGCCGTGGCCATTGGCGCCGTTCGTGCCACCCGCCGGCACCTCGCCGATGCGGATGGTCCGGACCCGGCTTTCCGGCTGCGGCCGCACCAGGTCGAGATGCAGGAGGCCGTTGTCGAGCCAGGCGCGGTTCACCTCGACGCCATCGGCCAGCACGAAGGCGCGCTGGAACTGGCGGGCGGCGATGCCGCGATGGATGAAGCTGCGGCCCTCGGCCTCGTCCTTCTGCTTGCCGCGGATCACCAGCTGGTTGTCCTCGACCGTGATCGAGAGGTCATCCATGGTGAAGCCGGCGACCGCGAGCGTGATGCAAAGGCCGTTGGCTCCGACCGCCTCGATGTTGTAGGGCGGGTAGCCGTCGGTGCTGGTCTTGGAAAGCCGGTCGAGCATCTGCTCGAGATGGTCGAAGCCCAGGAACAGCGGGCTGCCGAAAATCGACGTACGGTTCATCGTTGTTCTCCTCGTATTGAGCGAGCTCTACGTCCGGACCCGGGTCGGCATCCGGACAAGGCTGATATCGGCAGCGGACCCCGCCGATTCAAGGCCGGCCCTCCCCCCCGCGAGGCGCGCGGCACATCGCCGCAGGCTATCTTGCAGCGTGCGGCCGGGCGGCATAAGTGGCGCGCGATGGATCAGACGCCTGCCACGCTCGCGCCCGATGCGCCGACGCTGCCGATCCTGATCGCGCCGCACCCGATGCTGCGCGCGAAGGCGCGCGCGATCGTGCCGGCCGATGCGCGGCCGGTTGCCGAGCTGGTGCCGAGGATGCTGGCCACCATGTATGCGGCACCCGGCATCGGGCTGGCCGCGCCGCAGGTGGGGGTCGGGCTGCGGCTGGTGGTGCTCGACCTCCAGCCCGAGGGCGAGCGCCGGCCCCGGGTGCTGCTGAACCCGGAACTGATCGCCGCCAGCCGCGAGAGCGAACCGCGCGAGGAAGGCTGCCTCAGCCTGCCCAACCAGTATGCCGACGTGGTCCGCCCGCTTGCCGTTACCGTCCGCTACCAGGACCTGGCCGGCACCCGCCACCAGATCCAGGCGGAAGGGCTGCTGGCGCGCTGCCTGCAGCACGAGATCGACCACCTGGACGGCGTGCTGTTCGTCGATCACCTCAGCGCGCTGCGCCGCAACATGATCATGCGCAAGCTCGCCAAGGAGCAGCGCGGCGAATGATCCGCCCCGGCCCGTGAACCTGATCTTCATGGGCAGCCCCGGGTTCGCGGTGCCGGCGCTCGTCGCGCTTCATGCCGCGCACCGGATCGTCGCGGTCTACTGCCAGCCGCCGAAGCCTGCCGGGCGCGGCATGGCCGAAACGAAGTGCGCGGTGCACCGCGCCGCCGACCAGCTCGGGCTTGCCGTGCGCACGCCGGCACGGCTGCGGCGCGACCCGGCGGCCCAGCTTGCGTTCGCTGGCCTCGGCGCCGATGCGGCGGTGGTCGCCGCCTATGGCCTGATGCTGCCGCCCGCGATGCTGCGGGCGCCGGCGCGCGGCTGCCTCAACATCCACGCCTCGCTGCTGCCGCGCTGGCGGGGCGCCTCGCCGATCAGCGCCGCGATCCTGGCAGGCGACGCCGAAACCGGGGTCAGCATCATGCGCATGGACGAAGGGCTGGATACCGGGCCGATGCTGCTGGCCGAGGCGACCGCGATCGCGCCCCGCGAAACCGCGGCCGGCCTGCACGACCGCCTGGCCGCGATCGGGGCGGCGCTGATCCTGCGCGCGCTGGCCGAGAACCCGCCCGGCGTCGCCCAGCCCGAGGCGGGGGTGACCTATGCCCCGAAACTCACGCGCGCGGACGGGCGGCTCGACTGGACGCGCGATGCGGCCGCGCTCGATCGCCAGGTGCGCGCCTTCGATCCGTGGCCCGGCGCCTTCTGCCTGCTGGATGGCGCAGTGCTGAAGGTGCTGGCCGCAGAACCTGCCGACGGCGACGGGCCGCCCGGCACGGTGCTGGACGAGGCGCTGCGTGTGGCCTGCGGGCGGGGCGCGCTCCGGCTTCGCCGCGTGCAGGCGGCGGGCCGGCGCGCGATGGACGCCGCCGATTTCCTGCGCGGCCACAAGCTGCCCGCCGGCAGCCGCCTTTCCTGATGCCGCGCTATCGGCTGCTGGTGGAGTACGACGGTGCTGCCTTCGTCGGCTGGCCGCGCCAGCCGAACGGTCTTTCGGTGCAGCAGGCGATCGAGGAGGCGGCGTCCCGCCTGAACGGCGGCGCCCCGGTCGCCTCGGCGGCCGCCGGCCGCACCGATGCCGGGGTGCACGCCGCCGGCCAGGTCGCGCAGATCGACCTCGGGCGCGAGCATCCGCCGGAGCGCGTGCGCGACGCACTGAACTTCCATACCCGCCCGCTGCCGCTCGCCGTGCTGGACTGCACGCGCGCCCCCGAGGGCTGGCATGCCCGCTTCAGCGCGACCGAGCGCGCCTATGACTATGTGATCCTCAATCGCCGGGCGCCCGCGGCACTGGATCTGGGCCGGGTCTGGCACGTGCCGGTGCCGCTCGATCACGGGGCGATGCACAGGGCGGCGCAGCTGCTGGTCGGGCGGCACGATTTCTCGAGTTTCCGGGCGGCCGAGTGCCAGGCGAAATCCGCGCTCAGGACACTCGATCGGCTGGCGGTCACGCGCGAGGGGGACCGCATCAGGCTGCACGCGCGGGCGCGGAGTTTCCTGCACCACCAGGTGCGCAACATCGCGGGCACGCTGGCCCAGGTCGGTCGCGGGCGCTGGAGCGAGGCCGACATCGCCGCGATCCTGGCGGCGCGCGACCGGCGCCGGGCCGGCGAGACCGCGCCGCCGCAGGGGCTCACGCTGCTGTTCGTCGGCTACGGTCCGCCCGGCGACGGGGCGGCGGCCGATCAGACCCCGAACGCGCCGAGCACCTCGCGATAGGCGTCGGCGAGGCCGGTGATCTGGGCAAGCGACACGCACTCGTCGGTCTTGTGCATGGTGGTCCCGACCAGGCCGAACTCCGCCACCGGGCGGTGACGCGCGACGAACCGGGCATCGGATGTGCCGCCACCGGTGTCGAGCTTCGGCGTCCGGTTGGTCGCCCGCCGCACCGCCGCCACCAGTCGCTCGACATCACCGCCCGGCCTGGTCAGGAACGCCTCGCCGGAGCAGTCGCATTCCAGCGTATGGTCGGGCGCATGCCGGGCCAGGACGGCGCGAAGCCACGCCTCCAGCGACGCGGCGCTGTGCGAATCGTTGAAGCGGATGTTCAGCCGCGCCGTCGCCGCGGCCGGGATGACGTTGGTCGCCGGGTTGCCGACATCGACGCTGGTCAGCTGCAGCGAACTCGGCTGGAACCAGTGGCTGCCCTGGTCGAGCGGCTCGGCGATCAGCTCGGCCAGCACCCCTGCCAGCCGGTGCAACGGGTTGTCGGCACGGTCCGGATAGGCGACGTGGCCCTGGATTCCCCGCACCGTGATCACGGCGCTCAGGCTGCCGCGCCGGCCGATCTTGATGGTGTCGCCCAACGCCTCGACGCTGGTCGGCTCGCCGACCAGGCAGAAATCCGGCAGCTGGCCGCTGCCTGCCATCCAGTCGAGCACGCGCACCGTGCCGTCGCGCGCCGGCCCCTCCTCGTCGCCGGTGATCAGCAGGCTGATCGACCCCGTGAGCGGCCCTGCCGCGAGCCGGGCCGCGGCGGCGGCGACGAAGGCGGCGACGCCGGATTTCATGTCCGCCGCCCCCCTTCCGTACAGCACGCCATCGCGGATCTCGGCGGCGAACGGATCAGAACTCCAGCCCTCGCCCGGCGGCACCACATCGGTATGCCCGGCGAAGCAGAAATGAGGGCGCCCCTCGCCGATCCTGGCGAACAGGTTCTCGACCTCGCCGAAACGAAGCCGCGTGCAGGCGAACCCAAGCGGCGCCAGCACGCCTTCCAGCACGGCGATCGCGCCGGCATCCTCGGGCGTCACCGACGGGCAGCGGATCAGCGCCTGCGTCAGCAGGACCGGGTCGACCGCCATCAGTCGCGCAGCAGGTCGTTGATGCTGGTCTTGGAGCGTGTCTGCGCATCGACCCGCTTGACGATCACCGCGCAGGCAAGGTTCGGCCCCGGCGAGCCATCGGGCAGCGGCTTTCCCGGAAGGGTTCCCGGCACCACCACCGAATACGATGGCACCCGGCCATAGAACACCTCCCCGGTGGTGCGATCGACGATGCGGGTACTGGCGCTGATGAACACGCCCATCGACAGCACCGAGCCTTTTTCCACGATCACGCCCTCGACCACCTCGCTGCGGGCGCCGATGAAGCAGTCGTCCTCGATGATCACCGGGGCGGCCTGCAGCGGCTCCAGCACGCCGCCGATCCCGACCCCGCCCGAGATGTGGCAGTTGGCGCCGACCTGCGCGCAGGACCCGACGGTGGCCCAGGTGTCGATCATGCTGCCCTTGCCGACATGGGCGCCGACATTGACGAAGCAGGGCATCAGCACGACGCCGGGCGCGACGAAGGCGCTGCGCCGCACGACGCTGCCGGGCACGACGCGGAAGCCTGCCTCGCGGAAGCGGTTGTCGCCCCAGCCGTCGAACTTCATCGGCACCTTGTCATACACCGGCGCGCCGCCGGCGCCTGCCATGGTGGTGCTCTCGGTCAGGCGGAAACTCAGCAGCACCGCCTTCTTCAGCCATTCATTCACCACCCAGCCGGCGGCCCCGGGCTCGGCCACCCGCCGTGCTCCCGAATCGAGCAGATCCAGCGCAGCCTCGACCGAGGCACGCGCCGCCCCCCCGGTGGCAGGAGAAAGGGTCGCGCGATCGTCCCACAGGCGCGTGATCTCGGCCTCGAGCGCGGCTTGGTCCATGCCCCGGTTGCTCCCGTCTGTGCTGGATGAAGGGGCCGACCATGCGTGCCCGCCCGCCCGCCTGTCAATTTCCAGCCCGCCTGTCAATTTCCAGCCCGCCTGTCAATTTCCAGCCCGCCGGAGCGGTTGCCGCGCGGCAGTGGTGGGCCGAGCTAACGTTTCGGCAAGCCGGGCCTGTGCATTTTTGCACCCATGCCCCTGGTCCGCGCCGAAACGGTGCCCACGCCCGACCCCAGCCTGGAAGCAGCGCTGCGCGGCGCCCTGCTGGACAGCCGCCAGCGCTGGCGCGACCTGGTCGAGATGCTGGCCGACATCGTCTGGGAAAGCGATGCCGACGGCAACTTCACCTTCATCGCGCCCGACCCGGCGCTGGGCTGGGCGGCCGCCCAGCTGGCCGGCCAGCCGACCGCGCTCCTGACCGGGGAAAGCCCGTTCGATCCGTTCCGCACCGCCCGCCCGGTGCGCGGCGTGCGCGCCTGGGTGCGGCGCGGCGATGGTGCCGCCGCCTGTCTCGCCATCGCCGCGGTGCCGCTGCTCGACGCCTGGGGAAATCCCTGCGGCACCCGCGGCATCGGCCGCGACGTGACCGAGGAGGAGGAGCGCAGCGCCGGCGTCGCCCGCCTGCTGCGCAAGGAAGCGCTGATCGACAGCGTGCTGGCCGCGACCCGCGGCGAGGTGCTGGCCGACCGCATGGCAGCGAGTGCTGCCCAGGCGCTGATGCTGGCGCTGGGCGCCGCCGGCGTCGCGGTGCTCGACATCAGCGGCGGTCTCGCGCCGATCGCGGCCGTCGGCCGGGGCGAGGCCGCCATCCTGCGGCTTGCCGTCCCGATGCTGGGCGAGCGCACCGACTGGTCGGGCGAAATAACCGGCCCGAACGGCGCCAGGATCCTGATGCGTGCCGGCCCCGCCCATGGCGTCGCCCTGGTGCTGTGGCGCGAGGCGGAGGCACGCGCCTGGGACGAGGAGGACCGGGCGCTCTTGGAAGCGGTGAAGCCGCTGATCCGCGTGGTGCTGGAACATCGCCGCCTGCAACGGCGGATGACCGAGGCGGCACAGGTCGATCCGCTGACCGGCCTGTTGAACCGCCGCGCCTTCACCGAGGAGGTCGAGCGTCGGATCGACCGGCTGGAGCACGACGGGCGGCCCGGCGTGCTGCTGTTCGCCGACCTCGACAATTTCAAGGAAGTGAACGACCGCCTTGGCCACGAGGCCGGCGATGCCGCGCTGCGGGCGGTGGCCAAGCTGCTGTGCGCGGCGGTGCGCCCGACCGACCTCGTGGCACGCCTGGGCGGCGACGAGTTCGCGCTGTGGCTCGACGGCGCCGACCAGGCGATCGCCACCGGCCGCGCCGAACGGCTGCGCCAGGACGCGCCGGTGGCGCTTGCGCATGTGGGGGCGGGGCCAGACCTGCCGCTGTCGATCTCGATCGGCATCGCGGTGCGCGATCCCGGCTCGGTCGAACGGCTGCGCGATCTGCTGAGCCGCGCCGACCAGGCGATGTACGAGGTCAAGCGTGCCGGCCGCGGCGGCTGGCAGAAACGGTGAATGGAGCACGCCAAGGCATGCAGACCGCTGCCGCAGTCGCCGAGATCGGCCCCGACATCCAGCGAATCGCCCGCAACGGCAGCGCCCAGGAACGCATCGCGCTGGCGCGGCGGCCCGCCACGGCGCCCGAAATCCTGTATTTCCTGGCCGGCGACCACGATTCCGAGGTGCGCACCGCGGTCGCCGCCAACCAGGCAACGCCCCCGCAGGCCGACTGCCGGCTGAAGCAGGACGGTGCCGATGCGGTGCGGGTGGCGCTGGCCGGCAAGCTCGCGCCTGCCGCCCCGCAACTCGCGGCCAGCGGCGACAAGCTGCGACGGATGGCGTTCGAGACCTTGTCCGCCCTGGTGCGCGATACCGCCGTCGAGGTCCGCGCGACCATCGCCGAGGCGCTGAAGGACGTACCCGACGCGCCGCGCGACATGATCCTTGAACTGGCCCGCGACGTGGCGCTGCCGGTCGCCGAACCGGTGCTGCGCTTCAGCCCGATGCTGACCGAGGCGGACCTCCAGGCGCTGGTCGCCGCGCCGCCGACGGCGGGCACGTTGCAGGCGATCGCGCGCCGGCCGCAGCTCGCGGAATCGCTTTCCGATGCCCTGGTCGCCGCGGGCAACACCCAGGCGATCACGGCGCTGCTGGCGAACAGTTCGGCGCGCATCCGCGAGGCGACGCTCGACCAGCTGATCGCCCAGGCGTCCGAGCGGCAGGAGTGGCATGCGCCGCTGGTGCGGCGGCCGGCGCTGCCGCCGCGCGCGGCGGCGCAGCTCGCGCTGATCGTCGCCGACACGCTGCTGCGCGAGATGATGGCCCGCACCGACCTGTCGGCGGCCACCCGCGAATCGCTGGCCGGCGCGGTGCAGAAGCGCCTGGCCGCCCCGGCGGCAGCCGCCCCGCAGACCCCCGCCGAACCCGCCGCCGAGGACGCGATGGCCGAGGCCCGCGCGATGGCGGCGCGCGGCACGCTCACCGAGCAGGCGCTGCTCGATGCCGCAGCGCAGGGTGAGGTGCGGCGCGTCACCGCACTGCTCGCCGCGGCGGCCGGCGTCGGCTACGCCGTGGTCGAGCGCGCGGCGTCGCTGCGCAGCGCCAAGGGCCTGGTCAGCCTGTGCTGGAAGGCAGGCTTCGGCATGCAGGCGGGCACCGTCACGCAGGGCCTGCTGGGGCGCATCTCGCCGGCGAAACTGCTGGTGGCAAGCCCTGCCGGCGGCTTTCCGCTGGCGCCGGAGGAGATGCGCTGGCAGATCGACGTGCTGGTCAAGATGGGGAAGTGATCCGGCGCCGGCGCAGCAGTATCTGAAGTACGTCCCACGGCAGTGCCGGCACCTCGCGCAGGCGCTGCCAGATCCGCACCGGCAGGCGGCCACCGGCGCCCGGCGCCGCGGCACCCCGCCGCGCCGGCAGGCCGGCAAGCCTCAGCAGCACGACGCAACGCGGCAGGTGGTAGCCGTGGCTCACCGCCAGCACCTCGCCCGCCCGGCCGCGCAGCAGGGCGGAAGCGGCCAGCACGTTCTCCACCGTGTCGCGGGCGGTCGGGTCCTCGACGATGCGCGCGGGCGGAATGCCCATCGCCTCCAGCGCCTGTCGCATCAGCGTGCTTTCGGCATCGCCGTAGCGGCCGACACCGCCGCTGACCAGCAGCCGCGCCCCGGGCCGCCGCAGCGCCAGCGCCGCCGCCGCCCGGCAGCGCGCCAGCAGCGCCGGCGACGGCCTGCCGTCCGGCCCGACCGCGGCGCCGAACACCACGATCCAGGTCTCGCCCCCGTCGCTCAGCTTGGCGGCGCCAGCAGCAGCCGGTTCAGTGGCATCAGCGCCGCCCACAATTGCGCGAACTCGGCATCGAAGCGCGCGCGCGGCACCGGCAGGCCGGCAGCGATCTCCTCGATCGTGCGCCTGCCATCGACGCGCTGGAGAATGGCGCCGGCAAGCGGCGGCAGCGGTACCACGAAGCGGAAGCCATCCATCGTGACACCGAGCTGGCGATCGGTGGCGACCGTGCGCGCGACCCCTTGCGGGTCGGGATGGCGCAGCACCGGCACCCGGCCGGGTGCTGGCTGCGGCGGCGGCGGCGCCTCGCCGGCGCGGTGTGCATAGACGATATGGACCGGCATGTTGCCCGCGACCAGCTCGGCGAGTGCCGCCCGCGCCAGCGGATCGAGCGCCTCGATGCGCGGCCGCAGTTTCGGATCATTCAGGTAGAGCGCCGGGTCGTAGCGCCGCGGCTCGACCCAGGCGGTCACCGCAAGCCCGGCGCCGGCGAGCAGGGCGGCAAACTCCGGCACCGTATAGGCACGGTCGCGGCTGTGCAGCAGCAGGTCGAAGATGCCGGCATCGCCGCCCAGGGTATGGTCGGTGACCGATTCGTTGCGCGCCAGCAGGTTGGTCGGCGGCATGCCGCGCAGCACGCGCCGTGCGACATCGAGCCGGTCGCGCGGCGGCTCGGTCTCCGGCGCCAGCAGGCGCAGTGCGTCCTGCATCGGATAGACGCCGCTGCGCCCCAGCGGCGCATACACCATCAGCCCCAACCCTCCGCCCGGGGCGAGCACCGAGACCAGCGCGGCAAGCCCCGCCGCCGGGTCGGGCAGGTGGTGCAGCACGCCGACGCAGTCGATGTAGTCGAACGTTTCCAGGCCCGGCATCGGCAGGTCCAGGATGCTGGCGCGGACGAACGTGATGGCGGGAAGCCCTCGCGCCGCCGCCCGCGCCCGCGCGATCGCCTCCGACGCCGGCGACCGGTCGAGCCAGGTGATCTCCAGCGGCCGCCCGGCGGCGGCGGCCTGGGCGGCCAGCATGATCATGCCGTCGCCGGTGCCGCCGCCTGCGAACAGCGCGCGGAACGGAAGGCTGGCGGCGCGGGCGGCGCCGAACACCCAGTGGTCGATCTCGCGCAGGTCGCTGGGACTGCCCTGGATCAGGCGCTTCGCCTCGTCGCGCGGGTCGCGCTCCGGGTACGGGAACGCCTCGTACTGGGCGAGGATGCGGGCATCGGTGGCGTCGGGCATGGTGCCTGCCCTTAGCGCGCGGGCCGCGCGCCTGCCAGATGCCCGCGAACGGGGACGATGCGGCCGGTTCCCTTCCCAAGGTCCCCGGTGGCGCGTATGTCTGGCCGATGATCCGTACGTTCGTTCTGGCCGCCGCGCTTGGCATGGCGGCGCTGCCCGCGTTTGCCCAAGGTGCTGCCCAGCAGGGCGGCGGGCCGCAGAGCCTGTCGAAGCACAATGACTGGGAGGTCGCCTTCATGACCGAACAGGGGCGCCGCGTCTGCTATGCCTTCACCCGCGAGGTGAAGAGCGAGGGCGGGCCGCAGGGCCGCACCGCGCCGGTGGTGACGGTGACGCACCGCGGCAGCTCGCGCGACCAGGTGGCGCTGCTGGCCGGCTTTACTTTGGCGGGCGGCACCGAGGTGCCGGTCGAGGTGGGCGAGACGAAGTTCCAGTTCTACACCGGCGGCAGTTCCGCCTTCGCGCGCGATGGCGCCGCGGTGGTGGCAGCGTTCCGGCGCGGCCGGGACGCCGTGTTCCGCATTCCCGCCGGCGGCGGCCGCGGCGCGGTGACCGACCGCGCCTCGCTGCGCGGCTTCTCGGCCGCCTACCAGGCGCTGAACAGCTGCGCCGGCGGCGGCGGGGCAGCACCGAGGCGCTGATGGACGGGGCCGACGCCGCCCGGATCGAGGCCAAGGCCGCCGCCTTCGCGCCGCCTTCGTCGTTGCGCGAGGATGGCCGCATCGACCTGGTCGGGCTGTCGCGGGCCGAGCTCGAAGCGCTGCTGGTCGAGGCCGGCATGGAGCGGTTCCGTGCCCGGCAGGTGTTCCACTGGATCTACTTTCGGGGCGTCACCGACTTCGGCCGCATGAGCTCGATCGCCCGCCCCGCGCAGGCGCGGCTGGCGGAAAAGTTCGTGATCGGCCGGCCCGGCACCGTGCGCGACGAGAGGAGCGCCGACGGCACCCGCAAATGGCTGCTGCGGTTCGGCGACGGGCAGGAGGCGGAAACCGTCTACATCCCGGGCACCGACGCCGAGGATGCGCGCGGCGCGGTCTGCATCAGCAGCCAGGTCGGCTGCACGCTGACCTGCCGCTTCTGCCACACCGGCACGCAGCCCCTGGTACGCAACCTGGGCAGCGGCGAGATCATCGGCCAGTTCATGGCGGCGCGCGACGCCTATGGCGAATGGCCGACGCCGCAGAGCGAGGCGCGGCTGCTGTCGAACATCGTGCTGATGGGCATGGGCGAGCCGCTGTACAATTTCGAGCATGTCGCCGCCGCGATGCGCCTTGCCATGGATGCCGAGGGCATCGCGCTGTCGCGCCGGCGGATCACGCTGTCGACCAGCGGCGTGGTGCCGATGATGGACCGCTGCGGCGCCGAGCTCGGCGTCAACCTCGCGGTCAGCCTGCACGCGGTCAACGATGCGCTGCGCGACCGGCTGGTGCCGTTGAACCGGAAATACCCGATCGCCGAGCTGATCGCTGCCTGCCGGCGCTATCCCGGCGCCTCGAACGCGCGGCGGATCACCTTCGAATACGTGATGCTGAAGGGCGTCAACGATTCGGAAGCCGACGCGCGCGCCCTGGTGCGGCTGATCGCGGGGCTGCCGGCCAAGGTGAACCTGATTCCCTTCAACCCCTGGCCGGGGGCACCGTTCGAGACCTCGGGCGAGGGCGCGATCCGGAGATTCGCGGCGATCGTGCAGGACGGCGGCTATGCGGCGCCGGTCAGGGCCCCGCGCGGGCGCGACATCCTGGCCGCCTGCGGGCAGTTGCGCACCGACAGCCAGCGGCGCCGGAAATCGGCGGCGTGACGCAGAAGATGCCGCTGGCGCTGCTGGCGGCGGCCGCGTTCGTTTCGGCCGGGTCGATGCGCATGCTCGATCCGGTGCTGCACCTGATCGCCACCGACTTCACCACCACCGTGGCCCGCGCTTCCGGCCTG
>JADYYZ010000209.1 GCA_020853405.1 Acetobacteraceae bacterium | reverse complement strand
CATCACGCCCCCTCTCCCGCGCCAGCGGGGGAGGGCCGGGGAGGGGGCGGTGCCGTAGCTTCCACGCCAGCCCAGGGTTGCGCCCTTGCCGAACCCGCTGCAAAGGTTCGGCATGGCCCGGGCCCCGCTGCCGCAACTGATCACGCTTGTCCCCCAGTCAGGCATCCAGTTCCTCGACCTGGGGCTGGCGATGGACCGCCTGCCCCGCACCACCGCCTATTTCTACGAGGAACGGCTGCCCGGCGAACCCGACCCCGGCCGCATGCCGGTGGTGCTGAAACGCCTGTTCCCGGACGAGGACGGCCGCCTGCGCGACCCGGAAACCGGCAAGGAAATCGCGCCCGAGGACGGTTTCGCCATCGGCCGGCCGCTGGCCGTGGAAACCTACCTGGGCCGCTGGATTCCCCTGCCCCTGTTCCGCCTGCGCGCCCGCAACCCCGACGGCACGGAAGCCTTCGAACGCGGCCCCAGCAACTGGGCCCGCTGCCGGCTGGTGGCCCTTCCCGGCCCGGACGAGGATGGCTTCACCCACCGGCTGATCGTGGCGCTGGATACCGGCCTTGTTTCCCACGAGCCCGACCGGCCCTACACGGGCCTCGCGCCGGAGGACGGCGAGAAGGAATTCGCCTTCGCGCTGCGCCAGGACCCCGCCAGCTGGTTCCTGAACGAAGCCTGGGTGGCGCAGTGGCTGGAGGAGACTTTTCGCGAAAGCAAGATCGCCCGCCGCCAGGGCCGGCCGCTGCGGCCCGAGGACACGCCCTATGTCACCGAGCACTGGGCGCGCTACCTCGCCTTCCTCAATCTCCTTGAAGATGCCGCGATCCTGCCGCGCATCCGCGCCATCGATGTCGCATCCCAGTCGCGGGCCTATGAGCCGATCGGGGTCGACCTGGTGCTGGATATCGGCAACGCGCGCACCTGCGGGGTGCTGGTGGAAGACGACCGCGGCCGCAGCAGCGGCGCCGGCACCAGCTATCAGTTGGTGCTGCGCGACCTGACGCGGCCGGAGCAGCTCTATCGCGACCCGTTCGAAAGCCGCGTCGAATTCTCCCGCGCCAGTTTCGGCAAGGATGCCCTCTCCCGCCGGTCGGGCCGGGGCAATGCCTTCGCCTGGAACTCGCCGGTGCGGGTGGGGCCGGAAGCGGTGCGGCTGGCGGCCGAGGCCAGGGGCAACGAAGGGGCGACGGGCCTCTCCTCGCCCAAGCGCTATCTGTGGGACCGGCGGCCAACCGCCCAGGTCTGGCGCTTCAACGGGCTGGGGGCCGACGGCATCACCACCGAGCCGCCGGTCAGCGGGTCGTTCATGCGCTTCGTGACCGAGGAAGGCGACGTGCTGCGCGCCCGCGGCGTGAAGGGCATGCCGGCGGTCCGCGCGCGCTTCTCCCGCTCCTCGCTGTTCACCTTCCTGCTGGCGGAACTGCTGACCCAGGCCGTGGTGCAGATCAACGCGCCGGAAAACCGGCTGGCCCGCACCTATGCCGACGTGCCGCGGCGCCTCCGCCGGCTGGTGCTGACGCTTCCCCCCTCCATGCCGCTCGCCGAACAAAAAATCCTGCGCGCCCGGGCCGAGGCGGCGGTGAGGCTGGCGTGGGACATGCTGGGCTGGCCGGAAGGCGCCCCCTACTCGCCCCCCGAACCCCGCGTGATGGCGAACCTGGACGAGGCGACCGCCACGCAACTGGTGTTCCTGTATGCCGAAGCCACGCAGCGGCTGAAGGGCGACCTGGACGCGCTGTTCGCGCTTTCGGGCAAGGTGCGGCCCGCCTATGGCAACAAGCCGTGCCTCCGGCTCGCCTCGATCGACATCGGCGGCGGCACGACCGACCTGATGGTCGCAACCTACCGCGCCGAGGCCGGGGGGGGCATCGAGCCGAAGCAGAATTTCCGCGAAGGCTTCAAGATCGCCGGCGACGAGGTGGTGCAGCAGGTGCTGCAGGCGATCGTCCTGCCGCAACTCGAAACCTCGCTGCGCGAGGCAGGCGCGCCCGACGCAAAAGCCTTCCTGCGGGAATTGCTGGGCGGCGACCGCGGCGGCCTGCCGGAGCCGGAAAAGCACCTGCGCCGCCAGTTCGTGGCGCTGGCGCTGGAGCCGCTGGCGCTTGGCATCCTGCACGCCTACGAGAAGATCCCGCCGCGGGCCACCGGCGAGGTCCTGCGCGCGAGCGTGGGCGAGCTGCTGGCCGCCGCCCAGGCCACCAGCCCGCGCGCCATCCTCTAGGTCGAGGACCAGGCAGCGCGGCGCGGTGCCGCGGGCTTCAGGCTGGCCGACGTGCCGATCACCGCCGCCGCCGCCCAGCTCGACCAGGTGGTGGTCGCCGCCCTCGGCCCGGTGCTGGCGGATTTGTGCGAGGTGGTCTGGCGCATGGGCTGCGACTGGCTGCTGCTGTCGGGCCGGCCCTGCCGGCTGCGCGCGGTGATGGACATCGTGCTGGCGAAACTGCCGGTGCCGGCGCACCGCGTGCTGGCGATGGACCGGTTCCGGGTCGGGCGCTGGTATCCGTTCCGCGACGCCGCCGAACGCATCGCCGACCCGAAGACGACGGCTGCGGTCGGCGCCGTGCTGGCCACCCTCGCCGAAGGCAGGCTGGAAGGCTTCCTGCTGCGCGCCAGCCGCTTCGGCATGAAATCCACCGCCCGCTTCATGGGCGTCATGGAACACACCGGCCAGGTGCTGGACCACAACCTGTTCCCGGTTGACCTCGACCGGGCGCCGAAGGAAGCGCCGGTGGAGGTGAAACTGACCTTCGGCGCGCCCTGCTTCGTCGGCTTCCGTCAGCTCGCGGTCGAGCGCTGGCGGGCGACGCCGCTCTACTGGCTCGACTACTCCAACCCCGCCAATGTCGCCGACCTTGCCCTGCCGCTCACGATCTCGATCGAGCGGGCCGAGCTCGACATCGAGGACGAGGACAGCGGCCGGGCGCCGGACGATTCCAAGCGCGAGGATTTCCGCATCATCGAGATCGTCAACGCGCGCGGTGACCCGGTACACCCCAGGCTGGTCGACATGCGCCTGCAGACGCTGAAGGATTCCTCCGGCTACTGGCGCGATACCGGCGCGCTGGAGGTGCCGTGATGGCGGCGGGTCCCGCCAACCTCGCGCCCGAGGATGCGAAACTTGCCACCGCGGCGCGCGCGGTCGCTGCCACCGCCGCCGAGGCGATCGGCTGGCTGGAGGAGAACGCCGCCCGGCTGAAGGAGGACAAGGCGCGGCTTGCGCGCGAGTTCCGCCGCGGTGCTGCGCGCGCGCGCAAACTGGCGATCGCGGCCGAACGGCCGATGTGCGTCTCGGTCTTCGGCCCGAGCCAGGCCGGCAAGAGCTACCTGATCAGCGCGCTGGCACGGCGTGGCACCGACCCCGTGCGCGCGGTGTTCGGCACCGAGACCCGCGACTTCCTGGAGGAGATCAACCCGGCCGGCGGCAAGGAATCGACCGGCCTCGTCACCCGCTTCACGATCCGCCCGCAGCCGACGCTGCCCGGCCTGCCGGTGGCCGTGCGCCTGCTGTCGGCCACCGATGTCGTGAAGATTTTTGGCAACTCGTTCATGGAGGACTTCAACAGGGACTCCATCGCGCCGCTGCCGGTCGAGAAGCGTGCCGAGCTGATGGGCAGGCTGGCCGCGCGCGCAGCACCTGCACCGCAGCCCGGGCTTTCCGAGGACGATGTCTGGGACCTCCAGGAATATTTCGCCGCCCGCTTCGGCGGCCATCCGATCTTCCGCGAGCTCGGCGCCGACTATTGGCGCGAGGCGGCGACGCTGGCGCCGCGCCTCGTGCCCGCCGACCGCGCCGACCTGTTCGGCCTGCTTTGGAACGGGCTCCCCGCCTTCACGGAAACGACGAAGACGCTGTTCGAGGCGTTGGGCGCGCTCGGCCACGCCGAGGATGCGTTCCTGCCGATCGAGGCGCTGGTCCCGCGCGAGGCGAGCGTGATCGATGTCGCGACCCTGGGCGGGCTTGCCGGCGGATCGGCGCATCCGCCACTGACCGTCGGCACCGCCGCCGGCGCCCAGGCGAAGCTCGCGCGGCCCGTCATCACCGCGCTGATCGCCGAACTGCGGCTGTCGATCGCCGACCGGCCGTGGGACTTCTTCGACCACACCGACCTGCTGGATTTCCCCGGCGCCCGTTCGCGCGAGGTGCTGAGCGACCCGGAAAGCTACACCGCCGACCGCAGCAGGATCACGTTGCTGTTCATCCGCGGCAAGGTTGCCTACCTCTACCAGCGCTACCTGGCCGAGCAGGAAATCACCGCGATGCTGCTCTGCCTCGTGTCGGGCAACCAGGAAGTGCGCACGCTGCCGGCGATGGTGAAGGAGTGGATCGACGAGACGCACGGCCGCACCGCTGCCGATCGCGCGAGGCTGCCGACCAGCCTGTTCCTGGTGCTGACCAAGTT
>JADYYZ010000208.1 GCA_020853405.1 Acetobacteraceae bacterium | reverse complement strand
GCACGATGCAGGGTTTACCGACCAGTGTGCGGCGGATCTCCTCGACATCGTCGGCCAGGCGCTCGAAGGTGAAGGGCGGTGTTTCCGACGACCGCCCGCAGCCGCGCTGGTCGAAGGCGATCAGGCGGTACTGGTCGGCGAGCGGGCGATAGGCAGCGAGCTCGCCTTCGTGGTCACCGATGCCGCGCCCGCCATGCAGCAGGATGATCGTGCCCTGCTTCGGCGTGCCGATATCGACGACGTGCAGCTCCGCACCGTCGATCCGCATCAGGCCTCTCCGCGGATGCGGGCGGCGATGCTGCCCAGGAACCCGGGATCGAACGGGTGGCGGATCACGCAGCCGGGCGACAGCAGCACGCCGCGCCCGCCATCGGCGGCAAGTGCCGCATCGATGTCGGCAGAGACCGCCGCCATGTCGCGCCCCGTGATCGGCGTCCGCCGGATGCCGCCCAGCACCGGCTTGCGGCCGCCGCCAGCACGGTATTCCGCGATCGTCGGCGGCGTCTCGCCGACATGCCAGTTCAGGACCTGCACCGGGTAGCTGGCCAGCAGCTCGAAGGCGACGTCATCACCATGCATGTGCACCGCGTTGAACCAGCCGGCGCGGGCACCATCCAGTGCTGCCAGGTCGTAGGCAAGCCCCATGTCGCGCCACGCCGCCTCGCCGGCCGAGCCCAGCGCGTCCTGCACGGCGAAGAACACGCCCGCGCAGCCAAGCGCGATCGCCTGCGTGCTGAAGGCAGCGGTGGTTGCGGCAATCTCGTCGAGCGCCGCGCGCACCAGCGCCGGGTGGCTTTGCGCATGCGCGGCAAAGGCGCCGCCCGACACCTTCTTGGCGATGGTGACCGGGGAGAACACGGTGGCCAGCACCGGCAGGTCCGGCCCCAGCGCCTCGACCAGCAGCGACAGGTGCCGCAGTTCGCGGCCCAGCGCGCCGGCGGCGGGATCAAGCCGCCTGACCTTGGCCCAGTCCGCGGGCGCCGTGATCGGGGTTGCCGAGACCCTGGCCGCACCGCCGCCGGAGATCTCGGAAAAGTCGGTGCGAACGCCCCAGTCCTCGACCGCATAGAGGCCGTTCGGCATCGCCTTCACGAAATCCTGGCGGGTGGTTCGGGCAAAGGCGATGGTCTCGCGCGCGATCGCCTCGGGGTCGAGGTCGGTCTCGGGGAAATGCGTCCAGAACCCGTAGGGCGGGCGCGGCGTCGCCTCGCCGGCAAGCGTCGCGCGCACCAGGTCGGCGGGTTTCATGCGTCCTCTCCTTGCAGCACCAGGTGGCCGCCCCCGACATCGTGCATCGTCGCTTCGGGCGGAAAGACGAAGGCGCCGGCATCGAAGGGAATGCGGCGGCGGCCACGCTCGATCGCGGGGTCGGGCACCGGCACCGCCGACAGCAGCGCCTGGGTGTAGGGGTGGCGCGCATCGTCGAACACCGCCCCGGTCGGGCCGGCCTCGACGATCCGGCCCTTCAGCATCACGGCCACGCGGTTGCACAGGTAGCGCACCATCGAAAGGTCGTGCGCGATGAACAGCAGCGCAAGCCCCATCTGCTGCTGGAGGTCCTGGAACAGGTTGACGATCTGCGCCTGGATCGAGACATCGAGCGCGGTGATCGGCTCGTCGGCGACCAGGAATTCCGGGTTCAGCGCGATCGCGCGCGCGATGCCGACGCGCTGGCGCTGGCCGCCGCTGAACTCGTGCGGGAAGCGCCGCATGAACGCCGGATCAAGCCCGACCGTGCGGAACAGGTCCGCGACCCGATCGCGCCGTTCCCCGGCATTGCCGCCCTGGCCGTGCACGACCAGCGGCTCCTCGACAAACTCGCCGACGCGCATGCGCGGATTGAGCGCGGCGTAGGGGTCCTGGAACACCACCTGCATCCGCTTCCGGAACGGTTTCCTGGCGGCCTGCGACAGCTGGCCGAGGTCGGTCGCGTCGAACAGCACGCGACCCTGGTCCGGCGCCTCCAGCCCCAGCACCAGCCGCCCGGTGGTGCTCTTGCCGCTGCCGCTTTCCCCGACCAGGCCCAGCGTCTCGCCGGGCATCACCGTGAACGACACGCCATCGACCGCGCGCGTGACGAAGCGCCGCCCCATCCAGCCGCGGCTGCGATACAGGCGCCGCAGCCCTTCGACCTGCAACAGCGGCGCGCTCATGCCGCGTTCGCCAGCAGGGCGGGGAGGTCATACCAGGCGGCGACCAGGTGGCCCGGCACCGAACCCTCGGCCTGACGGAGCGGCGGTGCCTCGCGCAGGCAGCGAGGGGTGGCGAAGCGGTTGCGTGGCGCGAACGGATCGCCCGGCGGCAGGTTGAACATGTCGGGCGGCTGGCCGGGGATCTGGTGCAGCCGCCCCCCGGGCGGGCGGGCGCCATGCGGCAGTGACTGCAGCAGGCCCCAGGTATAGGCGCTGCGCGGCGAGCGGAACACCGCCTCGACCGGGCCGCGTTCCATGATCCGCCCGGCATACATCACCTGCACGGTGTCGGCGATGCCGGCGACCACGCCCATGTCGTGCGTGATCCAGACCATCGTCATGCCGAGGCGTTCGCGCAAGGATGCCATCAGATCCAGGATCTGGCCCTGCACCGTGACGTCGAGCGCGGTGGTCGGCTCGTCGGCGATCAGCAGCGCCGGTTCGCAGGCGATCGCCATCGCGATCATCACGCGCTGGCGCATGCCGCCCGAGAATTCGTGCGGGAACTGCGCGAGCCGGCGGCTGGCGTCGTGGATGCCGACCAGCGCCAGCAGATCGCCGGCGCGGTCCCATGCCTGGCGGCGCGTCATCGCCTTGTGGCGGATCAGGGGTTCGGCGATCTGGCGCCCGACCGTCAGCACCGGATTGAGTGCGGCCATCGCGTCCTGGAAGATCATGCCGATCTTCGCGCCCCGCAGCGCGCGCAGGCGGGATTCGGGCAGGGCGAGCAGGTCCTCGCCGTCGAACAGCGCGGCCCCGCCCAGCACCCGGCCGGGCGGCGCTGCCAGCAGGCCGAGCAGCGCCAGCGCGTGCACGCTCTTGCCGCTGCCGCTTTCGCCGACGATGCCCAGCGTCTCGCCCCGCCGCACTTCGTAGGAGAGGCCGGGGATGACACGCGCGAACCTGCCATCGCGGCTGAAGCCGACCGCGAGCTCGCTGATCCCGAGCAGCGGCGCCGTCATCGCCGTGCCAGCCGCGGGTCGAGGAAGTCGCGCAGCCAGTCGCCAAGCAGGTTCACCGACAGCACGGTCAGCATCAGCGCGAGCCCGGGGAAGGTGATGATCCACCAGGCGGAGGCGATGTAGGTGCGGCCGTCGGCCAGCATGCGGCCCCAGCTGGGCGAGGGCGGCTGCACGCCGAGGCCGAGGAACGACAGCCCGGCTTCCATGACGATCACGCGCGCCAGTTCCAGTGTCGCCACCACCACCGCCGGCGTCAGCACGTTGGGCAGGATGTGGCGCAGCAGGATGCGCGGCACCGAGGCGCCGATGGCGCGGGCCGACTGCACGAACTCGCGCTCGCGCACCGCCAGCACCTGGCCGCGGACGATGCGCGCATAGCGCACCCACGAGACCAGGGCCAGCACCGCCACCAGGTTGCGCAAGCTCGGCCCCATGGCGGCGACCACCATCAGCGCCAGCAGCATCAGCGGGATCGCCAGCTGGATATCGACCAGCCGCATCAGGATGCGATCGACATTGCCGCCGGAATAGCCGGCGACCAGCCCGAGCAGGGTGCCGACGACACCGCCGAGCACGACCGCGGCGAGTGCGACCGCAAGCGTCACCCGGCTGCCGGCGACGATGCGCGAAAGGATGTCGCGCCCCAGCTGGTCGGTGCCGAGCGGGAAGGGGCCGAGACCGTTCCACGACAGGGTGGGGGCCAGCATGCGCGCGCGGAGGTTGGTGCGCGTGGGGTCGGGCAGGTCAAGCAGCGGCCCGCACAGCGCCACCACCACCAGCACCAGCAGCAGCACCCCGCCGACCAGGCCGAGCCAGCCGGAGCCGCGCGTCAGCGCCCGCAGCAGGTCGCTCATCCGCGGCTCCGGATGCGCGGGTCGAGCACGCCGTACAGCAGATCGACCAGCAGGTTGACCAGCACGAAGGTGGTGGCGATCACCATCACGCCGGCCTGCACCACCGGGAAATCCTTGGCCTCCATCGCCTGCACGATGATCCGCCCCACGCCCGGCCAGGAGAACACGGTCTCGGTCACCACCGACCCGCCCAGCAGCTCGCCGGCCAGGATTCCGGCCATCGTCACCACCGGGATCAGCGAGTTGCGCGCGACGTGCCACAGGAAGACGGTGCCGGGAAGCAGGCCCTTGGCGCGGGCGGTGCGCACATGGTCGTCGCGCAGCACCTCCAGCATCGAGCTGCGCAGCAGCCGCGCGATGCTGGCGGTGGTGAAGGTGCCGAGCGTCAGCGCCGGCAGGATCAGGCTTGCCGGGCCGTCATAGCCGCCGGTGGGCAGCAGCCCGAGATCCACCGCGACCAGCAGGATCAGCAGCAGGCCGAGCCAGAACACCGGCGTCGCCTGGCCGAGCAGCGCCAGCACCATCACCCCCGCCTCGATCGCCGTGCCGCGATAAAGGGCGGCGAGCGAGCCGGCCAGCGCGCCCAGCACGATGCCGATCATGAGAGCGGACAGCGCCAGCGCCATGGTCGCCGGCATGCGTTCCAGAACCACCTGCAGCGCCGGCCGCATGAACTGGAACGACTGGCCGAAATCACCCTGCGCGGCACCGGCAAGGAAGGCGAAATACTGCTCCCACAGCGGACGATCGAGGCCGAGTGCGGCGCGCAGCTCCGCCAGCTGCTGTTCGGTGGCGCCGAGCGGCAGCAGCAGGACGGTGGGATCGCCCAGCAGCCGCGAGATCACGAAGACGATGCTGACCACGCCCAGGATGGCAACCAGCCCGTCGGCCAGCCGGCCGGCCAGAAAGCGGGCCACCCGGGCTAGTCCTCGAGCCCGTACAGCGTGCGCGCGGCCTCGGCCGAGATCCGCCCCTCTCGAAGGTCGCGGCGGACCAGGCCGCGATCGCGCTGGCGCGGATCGCCGAAGCCGCCGCCACCCGAGGTGACCGCGGCCGCCCACTGCCCGTCGCCGATCACGCCGTTGCGCTGCACCAGCCTGACGCCTTCCCCGAGCTCGATGCGCGCAAGCCCGCCGGCGAGGCCGCCATCGAGGCCCCAGGCCGGCACGATGTTGTTCGGCCCGCCGAGATTGACGCTCGCCTGGTGGCCGACCGCGCTGATCCGGCGGCGGATCGCCATGCCGCCGCGAAACTTCCCGGCGCCGCCGGAATCCCGCACCAGCTCGTAGCAATCCACCATCATCGGGTATTCGCTTTCCAGCGCCTCGACCGGGATGTTGGCGGAGTTGGTCAGGTGCATGTGCACGCCATCCATCCCGTCGGCCGCCGCACCGGCGCCCATGCCGCCGCCCATGCTCTCGTTGTAGACATAGTAGCGGCCGCTGCGCGGGTGTGCGCCGGACATGGTCATCACCGTGATGCCGGTGCCGGCGGCGATCACGCGCTCGGGGATCGCCTGCCACAGCGCGCTCAGCATCATGTCGGCAAGGCGCTGCGCCACCTCGTGGCGGCTGTAGACGGCGGCAGGCGGCAGCGCGTTCACCACCGTGCCGGGCGGGGCGACGATCGTGACCGGGCGGTGCAGGCCGGCATTGGCGGGCGTGTCGGCATCGATCAGCGTCTTCACCACGTAATAGACGATCGCCTGCAGCGCGGTGAACACCATGTTCATGCCGGTGCGGTTCTGGGCGGGGCAGCCGGTGAAGTCGAAGGTGATGGCCTCGCCCGAAACCTCGACCGCGACCGCGAGGTCGAGCAGCTCCGGCCAGAGGCTGGTGTCGAACTTCTCGCGGAACTCGTAGCGGCCGTCGGGGATGGCGGCGATGCCGGCGCGCGCCTTGCGCTCGGAATAGTCCATCAGCTGGCGGAACGCCTGCCCCAGCGTCGGCACGCCGTGGCGCTCGCACAGCGCCTGCACGCGCTGCACCCCCAGGCGGTTCGCCGCCATCTGGGCGCGGAAATCGTTGCGGCGCTCGTGCGGCACCTGGCAGTTCAGCAGCACGAGGTCGAGCACGCCCTGCTGCAGGGCGCCGGCGCGATAGAGCCGGATCGGAGGAATCCGAAGCCCCTCCTGGAAGATGTGCGCATGCCCGCGGTCGACGAAGTCGGAATGGTGCGCGAGGTTGGCAACCCATGCCACCAGCGCGCCGCCTGCGAACACCGGCTCCAGGAACACGATGTCGTTCAGGTGCGTGCCGCCGCCGGTGTGCGCATCGTTGCCGATGAACACGTCGCCCGGCATCACCGTGGCGATCTCGGTACGCTTCAGCGTCTCGGCGGTGATGCCAAGCAGCGAGCCGAGATGGAAGGGAATCTGCTCGGCCTGCGCGACCACCCGGCCCTCGGCATCGAAGACCGCGGCCGAGCAGTCGCGGCGTTCCTTGATGTTGGCCGACCAGGCAGCGCGGATGATCGCCTTGCCCATCTGTTCGACGATGGTGGAGAGCGCACTGCCGATCACCTCGACGGTGATCGGATCGAGCGGAGATGTCACGCCGCCTCCTCGATCAGCAGGTTCAGATGCGCATCGACGCTGGCCGCCTGGCCGGGCAGCACCAGGGTGGTGCTGTCCATCTGCTCGACGATGGCGGGGCCTTCGATCCGGTGGCCCGGCCCCAGCCGGTCGCGGTCGTAAACGGGGCAGGCGAGGGTGCCGCCGGCTTCCGCCAGCCACAGCTCGCGCGTGCCGGTGATCGCGGCGGCCACCCTGGTGGTCGCGGCGGGGTGCGCGGGCAGCGCCAGTTTCGGCACGCGCCCCGTTGCCTCCAGCCGCAGCGTCACGATGCGGATCGGCTCCTCCGGCGCGATGAAGCCATAGATGTCCTGGTGTGCTGCCTCGAACCGCGCGCGCAGCGTTGCCAGCATCGCGCCGTCGGGCGGGCCGGGCGGGCAGGCGAGCGTCAGCTCGTGTGCCTGGCCGTCATAGCGCATATCGACCTTGCGGGCGGCGGCGCGATCGGGCGGGGCGATCGCCTCGGCGGCGAACCAGGCGTCGGCCTCTGCCTCGAGCCCGGCGAAACCCTCCGCCAGCAGGCCGAGGCTCGCTTCGCCGAGCGGTGCCATCCTGCCCGCCGCGAGGTCGATCCGAAGGTCGGTCAGCAGCAGGCCCATGGCGCACAGGATGCCGGGGTTGCGCGGCACCAGCACGCGGCGGATCTCGAGCTCGCGCGCGAGCCGCGCGGCGTGCACCGGCCCGGCGCCGCCGAACGCCATCAGCACGTAGTCGCGCGGGTCGTGGCCGCGCTCGACGCTGATCACCCGGATCGCCTTGGCCATGTTGGCGGTGACCACCGCGAGGATGCCCTCTGCCGCCTGCATCGTGGACAGCCCGAGCCGCGCGGCGAGCTGCTCGATCGCGGCCACCGCCCGGGCGCGGTCGATCCGCATGCGCCCGCCCAGCAGGTGGTCGGGGTTCTGCACGCCCAGCACCACGTTGGCGTCGGTGACGGTCGGCTCCTGGTTGCCCAGGCCGTAGCAGACCGGGCCGGGTTCGGCGCCGGCGCTGCCCGGCCCCACCTTCAGATGCCCGCCGGCATCGACGCGCGCGATCGAGCCGCCGCCGGCGCCCACCGTGTGGATGTCGAGCATCGGCACCTTCAGCGCGTGCCCGTGCACCTCGGCGGCCATGGTCGCGTTCGGACGGCCGGCATCGACCAGGGCGACGTCGGTCGAGGTGCCGCCCATGTCGAAGGTGATGATGTCGGCGATACCGGCGGCGGCGCCGACCGCGGCCGCGCCGATCACGCCGGCGGCAGGCCCCGACAGCACCGTGCGCACCGGCAGGCGGGTTGCGGCCGCGGCCGAGATCACGCCGCCGTTGCTCTGCGTCAGGTGCGGCGGCGGCGCGATGCCGGCGGCCTTGAGGCGCGCCACCAGCCGCAGAAGATAGTCGCGCATCACCGGGCCGAGGGCAGCGTTCATCGCGGTGGTCGAGAAGCGCTCGTACTCGCGGTATTCCGGCGCGACCTCGTGCGAGGCGGTAAGGAAGACCCCGGGCATCTCCTCGGCCAGGATTTCGCGTGCCCGCGCCTCGTGGGCGGGCGCCAGGTGCGAAAACAGGAAGCAGATGGCGACCGCATCGACGCCGCCATCGCGCAGGCGCCGCGCGGCATCGCGCACCGCCGCTTCATCCAGCCGGCGGTGCAGGGCGCCGTCGAAGCCGACGCGCTCGGCCACCTCCAGCCGCAGGTCGCGGCTGGCGGGCGGGGCCGGCTTGCGCGCCTGGAGATCGTAGAGCGCAGGGCGCATCTGGCGGCGGATCTCGATCACGTCGCGGAAGCCCTCGGTCGTGATCATGCCGGCGCGCGCCATGCGCCCCTGGATCAGGGCGTTGGTCGCGACCGTGGTGCCGTGGCCGACATAGGCGACCGCGGCGCCGTGGTGGCCCGCGGCGCCGAGCGCGCGCCCGATGCCGCCGGCGATCGCCTCGGAAGGGTCGCGCGCGGTGCTGGAGAGTTTCCAGACCGAAAGCGTGCCGGTCGCGGGGTCGTGGACCGAGATGTCGGTGAAGGTGCCGCCGGAATCGACGCCGATCCGCAGCCGTTGCGCGGGCGAAGCCGGTGCCTGCTCAGCTGCCATGGGGGGCTTCGATCGGGGAGGCTGGCATCACCGTTCCTTGATTGGCGCCAATTTTTGTGCCATCAAGCACCATGCCTGTCAAGCCGCCGCGCCCCGCATCGCCGAAGCCCCGCGCAGCAGCATGGGCGCGCCGCTAGCCCGGCCCGGCCTCGGGGCGGCGCGGGTGCAGGCGCTGGCACACCGGATGGAGCGCGACATCGCGCTCGGGGATCTCGGCCCGGGCGCCTGGCTGAAGCAGATCGACCTCGAGAAGCGCTACGGCGCGCCGCGCATGGTGGTGCGCCAGGCGCTGGACCGCATGGTCGCCAAGGGGCTGGTCAAGCACCTGGCCCGCCGCGGCTACTGCGTCGAGGATTTCGACGCCGCGCGCCTGGCCGAGGTGATGGAGGTCCGCGCCGTGCTGGAGGTGGCGGCCGCCGAGCTGGTGATCACGCGCCTGGACGCGACGGCACTCGAGGCGATGGAGCGCGAGGCGGAGAGGTTCCGCGCCGGGGTGCTGGACGGCACGGTCGAGCAGCACGAGGCGGCGAACCTCGCGTTCCACCGCATCATGCTGGCCCCCTGCCCGAACCGGGCGCTGGTCGAGCTGATCTTCGAGCTGCGCGCGCGGGTGCCGCCGGCGGTGACCCGCCGGCGCAACGGCATGGCGCTGCTGCGGCGCGTCGCCGACCAGCATTTCGAGATCGTGCGCCTGATCCGCGCGCGCGACCTTGCGGCGCTCCGCCAGCTGATGCGCGAGCACAACCTCAGCCCTGGCGCGCCCGGCGCGCCCGGCGCGCCCGGCGCACCCGGCCGGCCGTGAGCGGCCGCGTGCGCATCGGCGTCGATTCGGGCGGCACCTTCACCGACATCGCGCTCTATGACGAAACGGCCGGCACGATCGCGGTGTGGAAACTGGGTTCCACGCCCGGCGATCCCTCGCAGGCGATCGCCGCCGGCGTGGCGGAGGCGATCAGCCGCTTCGCACCGCCAGGCGCCGTGGTGGGGTATTTCGGGCACGGCACCACGGTCGCCACCAACGCCGTGATCGAGCGCAAGGGGGCGCTGACCGGGCTCCTGACCACCGAGGGCTTCCGCGACGTGCTGGAGATCGGGCGCCAGACCCGGCCCTCGCAGTTCAACCTGCGGCGCCATCGCGCAGCCGCGCTGGCTGGCCGCGAACACCGGCTGGAAGTCGCCGAGCGCACCAGCTGGGATGGCGAGGTGCTCCGCCCGCTCGATACCGCAGGCGTGCTGCGCGCGGCGAAACAGCTGCGCGCGGCGGGCGTCGAGGCGATCGCGGTCAGCCTGATCAACAGCTACCGCAACCCTGACCACGAGCGGGCGATCGGGGTGCTGCTGCGCGAGCTGCTGCCCGACGTCTTCGTCACCCTCTCGACCGAGATCGCGCCGGAATATCGCGAGTACGAGCGCACCGCGACCGCGGTGGCGAACGCCTATGTCGGGCCGCTGATGGCGCGCTATCTTGCCCGGCTTGG
>JADYYZ010000207.1 GCA_020853405.1 Acetobacteraceae bacterium | reverse complement strand
CGACGCTCGGCCGCGTGGTGATCGGCCCGCTGATCGAGGACTTCCTCGCATGCTACCCGAAGGCGCGCGTCGAGCTGCTGATGAGCAACAAGCTGGTCGATCTCGCAGCCGAGGGGATCGACATCGCGGTCCGCGTCGGGCGCATCCCGCGAAGCGAGTATCCAGGCCGGGTGATCGGCCACGTCGAGCAGCGGCTTGTCGCCGCACCAGCGTATCTCGCCCGCCATCGGCCGATCGGCGACCCGATCGACCTCGCCGGGCACAACTGCCTCTGCTTCGCCTCGGGAGGCAGTGTGCAGTCGTGGGGCTTCCTGCGCGGCGGAACGCGGCGCCAGGTCCATGTCTCGGGCGACTTCATCGCCGACGATGCGGAAACCCTGATGCGCCGCTGCGCCGGCGGCCACGGCATCGCCGTGCTTCCCGGCTGGCTCCTGCAGGGCAGCGACAGGGCGCGCTCCCTTGTGCGCGTCATGCCTGACTGGCGATGTGCCGCGATGCCGCTCAACCTCGTCTGCGTGCATCGCAAGCATCGCCCGCAGAAGATCCAGGCCGCGCTGCGGTTCCTGAACGAGCGCCTGCGCCCCTTCCTCGTCGCGCCGCCTGCCTGAGCCCGCTCATGCACCAGGTTCCGGGGGGGGGGGAGGCGGGCGGTTGCACGGGGCACGAAGGTGAAGCCTTCGTGCACCCGGTATCAGAGTTGGAACAACGATATATCCCGGTCGAGGTTCGACCGGGACGAACGCGGCGCCGGCGCCTGGCCGATATCGCGCAGCAGGGCATCGTTCATCCCCTGCAACCGCGCGCGGGCGCCGCGCCGCCGCTGCCGCCTGCCCTCCAGTGCAGAGAGCGGCGCACCCAGCAGGGCGCGGAGCCAGTTGGCCACGCCGGGCGGCGCCGAAGCCCCGCCGGCGGCGGATGCGATGCGCGGCGTCAGCAGGTCGCCGATGGTGCGTGACGGATGCATGATGGCCTCCCAGTCCCGGGCTGCGCCTGGGCGCCGCCGGGCACGCGGAAATGATCGCGCCAGGTGGGGGAGATGTCCTGAAAACGAGCTGACGCGGCGCTGATTTTCGGTTTATTCTGATGCCGTTCCGTACCGCTTCAGCCCAGGGGCGCGGATGGACCGGACCGAGTTGGAGGCCTCGTCGCTGCACTTCGCCGGCTTCGTGCTGGACCAGGCGCGGGCGTGCCTGCAGGGCGCCGATGGTGCCGAGATCGCGCTGCGACCCAAGGCGTTCGACCTTCTGCTGTTGCTCGCCCGCAACGCGGGTCGTGTGATGGCCAAGGATGCGCTGCTGGATGCGGTGTGGCCGGGCGTGCATGTGAGCGAGGACAGCCTGTTCCAGGCCGTGCGTGAAGCACGCCGCGCGATCGACGACGAGGCTGGCACGATCCTCCGCAGCGTGGCGAAGCGCGGCTACATGCTGGACGTCGCGGTGCGACAGAACAGCGGGGCGCACGCCACGGCCTCGCCCGCGCTGACCCCACCCGACGACCGCCCCTCGCTTGTCGTGCTGCCGTTTGCGAACGTCGGCGGCGATCCGGAACAGGGGTACTTCGCCGATGGGGTGAGCGAGGAGATCACCATGGCGCTGGCACGGTTCCGGTCCTTCCTGGTGATCGCGCCGGCCTCGGCTGCCGCCTTCCGCGACCAGCCGCCCGATGTGCGCGAGATCGGCCGCATCCTGGGCGTGCGCTACGTGCTGGAAGGCAGCGTGCGCCGTGCCGGCGAACGCCTGCGGATTTCCGGGCGCCTGGTCGAGGCGGCAACCGGGGCGCATCTGTGGGACGACCGGTTCGAGGGTGCGGCCGAGGATCTGTTCGCGATGCAGGACCGCGTGACCGAGGCGGCGGCCGCCGCCCTGGAACCGCGCATCCGGCAGGCCGAGATCGACCGGGCACAACGCAAGCCGACACAAGACCTTTCCGCATACGATCTCTATCTGCGTGCGCTGCCGTATGCGCACGAGCAAACGCGCGCCGACAACGAGGCCGCCATGCGGCTGCTGGAGCAGGCGTTGGCGCGCGATCCGTCATTCGCACGGGCATGCGCGACGCTCGCCGCGACGACCGCTTCGGCGATCTACCAAGGATGGTCGGACGACTACCGGGCGCAGCAGGCACGCGCGCAGGAGCTCGCGCGCCGCACGCTGGCCATGAACTCGGCCGACCCGGTGGTCCTGTCGAAGATCGGCTATGTCCTGTCCCTGCCGCCCGGCGAGCTGGAGTTCGGGCGATCGCTGCTCGCGCGCGCAACCGAGCTTGGCCCCAACCTTGCCGACGCCTGGCACTTCGCCGGCTGGACGTCGCTGTGGGCAGGCGACCTCGACCTTGCGGCCAACGCGCTCGATCGCGCGGAGCGGCTTGATCCGCTTTCCCCGGACATCGCGCGCGTCTGGACCGGCCGCGGCGCGCTCCGGTTCTTCTCCGGCCGGCCGGAGGTGGCGATCGGCGTGCTGCGGCGTGCCGTTGCGCGCTCGCCCGATTGGCCACCGCCGCGGGTTTATCTGTTCGTATCCCTGGTCGCCGCCGGGGCACTGGACGATGCCAGGAACGAGGCTCGGGCGCTCCTTCGTATCCAGCCCAACCGTACCATCCGCCGGACGCGCGAAACCAACGCCTACCGCCCGCCCTGGATGATGGAGATGCTGCTCGATGCCATGCGCCGGGCCGGCGTGCCGGAGGAGTGATACGGGTCGGCGGCGGCGACGCCGGTGAAGCGCACGCGGGCGTGGGTGTGGGCACGCTACAGGTGCATACCCCCGCAGGGCTTGATTCCTCCCCCGGATTTAACGTCTCATTAACCGCGAGATCGGGGTCGGGGGACCCGTCAGGCCATGCAGGACAGTGGAGCGCACTTGCCGCCGGAAAGGATCGCCACGATCCTGGCCTTCCCGATCGAGCGTGCCCGCCCGCCCTCGGCCCAGACGCGGCTTCAGCGTGCGCTCGACTCGCTCCGCGACGCCCTGGCGGAACAGCAGCGCGCGGTTTGTGCCTTGCAGGATGCCTCGGCGCAGCTGAAGGCGACGCTCGCCGAGCTGCACACACGCCTGGCGCGCCACGCCGACCGGCCCGGCCGGTCGGCGGCGCCGCCCGGATGAACGTCGATGCCCGGAACCTGCAAGCCTGGGCCGACGGCGTGATCGCAGCCGGGGCGCATGGGACCTGACCACCCCTGATTGCGCCGGACCGCGCACTCTGGCCTGATGCGTGCCGCGCCGCAGCTTGGGACCCACCTGGAATGCGCCATCTCGCCGACCGGGCCGACCGGCTGCTGCTCAGCCTCAACCGCTTCGTCTGCGCAACCCTGCTGGGTGCGATGGCGACGCTGGTGTTCGCCAATGTCATCGGCCGCTACGTGTTCGGCGTCTCCGCCTCCTGGGCCGAGGAGGTCGCGCGCTACCTGATGATCTGGAGCGCGCTCCTGGCCGCGGGCCTCGCGCTGCGCGAGGGCGCGCACATCGCGGTCGAGACGCTGCCCGACAATCTGCCGCCGCGGGCGGCGATCGCGTTGCGTGCCCTGGTCGTGGCGATGGTTGGCGCGTTCCTCGGCGTGCTGGTCTGGCTGGGGCTGGAATACGCCGAATTCGCGCGGCTGCAGCGCACGCCCGTATTGCGGCTTTCGATGGGCTTCATCTACCTCGCGATCCCGATCGGCGCGGGCCTTTGCCTGCTGCATCTGCTGATCGTGCTGCCGCGCCTGGTGCGGCCGCAGACGGACGAGGAAAAGGTGCACGCCGCGGAACTGGGCAGTGCGCTGTAGCGTGGCGCCGCCGCGATGACCGCGCTTCTTTTCCTTGCCTTCCTCGGCACCATGGCGCTCTCGGTGCCGATCGGCTTCGCCATGGGGATCGCCGGGCTGGTGGTGATCGTGGCCGCCGATCTCGCCGATCCGCTGGTCGTGCCGCAGCAGGTCTTTTCCGGCCTCGACAGTTTCCCCCTCGGCGCCATCCCCTGCTTCATCCTGGCGGCCGAGCTGATGACGGGCGGGCGCATCACCGAGGTGCTGCTGCGCTTCGCCGCCGCCATGGTGGGCCGCGCCCGGGGCGGGCTCGGGCACACCAACATCGTCGCCCTGACGCTGTTCTCGGGAATTTCCGGCAGCGCGCTGGCCGACGCTGCCGGCCCGGGGGCGGTGATCATGAAGATGATGCGCGATGCCGGCTATCCGCGCGCCTACGCCGCGGCACTGACCGCGAGTGCCGCGATCGTCGGACCGATCATCCCGCCCAGCATCATCATGGTGATCTATGCTCTGACCGACAATTCGGTCTCGGTTTCCGGCCTGTTCCTGGCCGGCATCATCCCGGGCTTCCTGATCAGCGCCGCCATGCTCGGGGTCAACCACTGGATCAGCATCAGGCGCGGCTACCGCGGCGGCGAGGCACGACCGCCGCTTGCCGACATGCTGCGGCTGTTCCTGCACGCGGTGCCGGCGCTGCTGCTGCCGGTGATCATCATCGGCGGCATCCATGGCGGCGTCTTCACGCCCACCGAAGCCTCGGCGGTCGCGGTCTTCTACGCGCTTGCGGTGGGGTTGTTCGTCTATCGCGGCCTGCCGGTCAGGGTGATCCCGAAGATCCTGGTGCGCACCGCCGTGATGACCGCCAGCGTCATGCTGATCATCGCGATGAGCCAGGTGTTCGGCTATGTGCTGACGGTGCTGCAGGTGCCGCAGCAGGTCGCCGACTGGGTCGGAAGCCTCGGGTTGCTGCCGTTCGCGTTCCTGCTGCTGGTCAACATCCTGCTGCTGATCTTCGGCATCTTCATCGAACCGCTGCCAGGGGTGATGATCCTGGTGCCGATCCTGGCGCCGCTTGCCGATTCCGCGGGCCTTGACCCGCTGCACTTCGCGATCGTGGTGATCGTGAACCTGACCATCGGCATGATCACGCCGCCGGTGGGCGGGCTCTTGTTCGTCACCGCCGTGGTCTCGGGCGTGAAGGTCGAGGCGATGACCCGCGAACTCTGGCCGTTCCTTGGCGCCCAGATCGCGGTGCTGGCCCTGCTGTCCTTCGTACCGACGCTGACCCTTTGGCTGCCGCACGCAATGGGCTATGCAAGATGAACGACCCCATCCGGGAGGAGACCTCGATGCTCGACCGCCGTTCCCTGATGCTGGCATCGGCCGCCGTCACCGCCGCGGCGACGCTCGCCGCGCCCTCGGTGATCCGCGCCCAGACGCCGCGCACGATCCGCTACACCCACTTCCAGCCAGGCCGGCTGGATCAGCCCAAGCACGCCGCCGCACTCGCCTTCAAGAGCACGGTGGAGACCCTCACCGGCGGCAAGCTGGTGGTGAACATCTTCCCGGCCGGCCAGATCGCGCCCGCCCAGCAGGTGATGGAGCAGCTGAAACTCGGCAGCCTCGACATGGCGGTGGTGCACGATGGCGGCATCGCCGGCGTCTACCCGCCCTTCATGGTGTTCGGCCTGCCGTTCGTGTGGGAAACCCAGCCCGTCGCCTGGAAGGTGCTGGATGGCGCGTTCGGCGCCGAGATGGCCGACGACATGCGCCGGCGCGCCAGCATCCGCCTGCTCGCCTATGCCGACAACGGCGTGCGCCATTTCACCAACAGCAAGCGCCCGATCGTGACGCCGGACGACATGAAGGGCATGAAGATCCGCGTGCAGCCGAGCCCGGTATTCGTGAAACTGGTGGAATCGCTCGGCGCCTCGGCCAGCGCCATCGACTGGGGCGAACTGCCGGCCGCGCTGGCGCAGGGCACCGTCGACGGGCAGGAGAATGGGGTGACGAACATCCTCGCCGCCTCGCTCTACCAGCACCAGAAATACATCACCCTGGACGGGCACGTGTACTCGCTGCACGCCTACCTGTTCGCCGACCGCGTCTGGGGAAGGCTCTCCAACGAGGAGCGGGCCGCGATCGGCCAGGGTGTCGAGATCGCCAAGGTGATCCACCGCGGCATGACCACCGCGCAGGATGCCAACGCCGAGACCATCCTCAAGGAGAAGGGCATGACGGTGCAGCGGCTGACCGGCGCCCAGATCGACGCCTTCCGCAAGCCCTCGCAGCCGGCCGTGCGCGCCTGGCTCGATGGCGAGATCGGCAAGGACTGGAGCGAGAAACTGCTGGCTGCGACCGCGACGGCACAGCGTTCGGCATGAGCCATCCGCTGATCGGCCGGCTTGCGGCGGCGCGAGTGGTGCCGGTGATTCGCACCGGTTCCACCCGCCATGCCGCCACCGCCGTCGCCTGGCTGCGTGAGGCGGGCATCAGCGTGTTCGAGATCACCATGACCGTTCCCGACGCGCCGGCGCTGATCAGGGAGCTGGCAGGCGAGCCGGCGCTGCTGGTCGGCGCGGGCACGGTCGCGAGCCGCGCCGAGGCCGATGCCGTGCTGCGCGCGGGTGCGAAATTCCTGGTCGCCCCCTGGGTCGGCGAGGAGATCGTCGCACCCGCGAGCGAGGCGGGCGCGGCGGTGATGCTGGGCGCGCTCACACCGACCGAGGTACGCACGGCGCTGGTCGCGGGCGCGGATGTCGTCAAGATCTTCCCCGCCAGTTCGGCGGGCGGGCCTGGCCACATCCGTGCCCTGAAAAGCGTGTTCCCCGATGTTGCCTTCTGTCCCACCGGCGGCGTCGATCCATCGAACCTGCGCCAGTGGCTCGATGCCGGGGCGGCGTTCGTCGGCATCGGCGGCAAGCTGGTGGACGAGAAACTGATTTCCGCCGGCGACAAGGCTGCCGTCCAGGCGGCCGCCCGCGCCGCGCTCACCGCCTGACCTCAAGACCGGAAAGTACGATGACCGATCCAGCCCTCCTCGAAGGCTTTTCCAAGGCCGCCACCGCCAGCATCGCCGACGCGCTGGACAAGATCGCCGGCCGCCGCTGCTACATGGACCACCAGATCAAGCCCCGCATCAACGAGAAGCGGATCTGCGGCCCCGCAGTGACCGTGCTGGAGATGCCGACCGGGGAGTTCCTGCCGCCGCAGTTCGCGCTCGATGCGATCGACGAAAGCCCTGCCGGCAGCGTCATCTGCATCGCGATCGGCGAGGGTGAGCCGAACGTGGCCTGCTGGGGCGGGCTGATGACGGCAGGAGCCGTCGCCCGCGGCCACGCCGGCGCGGTGCTGGACGGCGCGGTGCGCGACATTTCTGAAATCCGGCGCGACTATCAGTTCCCCGTTTATGCGCGATCGGCATCTCCAGGCACGACTCTTGGCCGCTACCGCACCATCGAGCGCGAGACGCCGGTGCGGATCGGCGGCATCATCGTCAGCCCCGGCGACATCATCGTCGGCGACATCGACGGCGTCTGCGTGGTGCCCCGAGGCCAGGCCTGGGAGGTGCTGAAGATGGCGCAGGAGATCGACCTGCGCGAGGCCGAGCAGGCGAAGCTGATCATCCAGGCGAAAAGCCTGCGCGAGGGGCTGGCGAAGTACGGGCGGATCTGAAGGCAGCGGCGATGCCCGACATCCTCTCCTTCGGCGAGCCGCTGCTCGAGTTCAACCAGCGGCCCGGCACCACTCCGCCGCTGTACCTGAAGGGTCACGGCGGCGATACCAGCAATGCCGCGATCGCGGCGGCACGCCAGGGCGCCTCGGTCGGCTACGTCACCGGCATCGGCGCTGACACCTTCGGCGAGGATTTCCTGGCGCTCTGGCGGGCCGAAAACGTTGACACCAGCACCGTCAAGGTTGATGCCCAGGCGCATACCGGCATCTATTTCGTGACCCACACCGAAAAGGGCCATGCGTTCACCTACTTCCGCGTCGGCTCGGCGGCGTCGCGCATCGCGCCTGCCGACATGCCCGATGCGGCGATCCGCGCGGCGAAGATTCTTCACCTCTCCGGCATCTCCCAGGCGATCTCCGGCAGCGCCGCCGATGCCGGGTTCCATGCGATCCGGGTCGCACGTGAAGCCGGCGTGCGGGTGAGCTACGACACCAACCTGCGGCTCAGGCTGTGGGAGCTGGCGCGGGCCAGGGCGGTGATCCATGCTGCGATCGCGATGGCCGACATTGCGCTGCCGAGCTACGACGATTCGGTGGCGCTGACCGGCCTCGACCAGCCGGATGCGATCGCGGATTTCTACCTGCGCCTCGGCTGCAAGCTGGTCGCGCTGAAACTCGGCAGGGAGGGCGTGCTGCTGGCCGACGCCACGGCGCGCGAGCGGATCGACGGGCGGGTGGTGGAGGCGGTCGACGCCACCGGCGCCGGCGATACATTCGCGGGCGCGTTCCTCGCGCGCCTGGTTGCCGGCGATCCGCCGCGCGAGGCCGCGGCCTACGCGAACGCGGCAGCGGCCCTGGCCACCACCGGCTTCGGCGCGGTCGCCCCGATCCCGCGCGCGGCGGAGGTCAGGGCGTTCCTGAAGGGCTGAGGACGGTACGCGACCCTCTGCGCCCTTCTTCAGGCCGCCCGTGGCTTCAGCCTGCTGCCCGCGGCTTCAGCCTGATGCCCTTGCGCAGATGCTTGAACGGGAACCCCGACGGGTCGGCGGTCACCGGGCCTGGCGCGACCGCGACGATCACCGCTTCCGCGATCGGCTGGAAATCGGCGCGGAAATGCACCGAGCTCTTCAGCGCGAGAATCTTCTGCTCGCCCGGCTCGATGCCGACATGGCGCAACAGCGCCTGGTCCAGCGCCTGCATCTTGCGGCTGGTCACGACCACGCGCACGCCGTCGGCGACCCGCACCAGCGCGGTGGCACCGAGATCGGCCGGGTTTCCCGCCCCCATCGCGCCGGTGCAGGTGAATTTCCCGTCGCTCAGCCGCTCCACTTTGGCGCGGATCGCGATCGGCGCGCCGTCGCTCTTGCCGCCGAGCGAGAGGTTCACCTCCGCCCCTTCGCCGGCGGCGTGGCAGGCGGCGGCACTCTCGGCGTCATTGATGATGGCCAGCACCGCGCCTTGCGCACCCTGGCGGATCAGCTCGCCAAGCAGGCCGGTGGTATCGCCATGGCCGCCGCCGCCGGGATTGTCCTGGGTATCGGCGAGCACCACCGGCCTGGTCGCGGCGGCAGCGATGCGGATCGCCTCCGCCACCGCCTGGTCGGCCGCCTTCACGTCGAGCTGAAAAGTGGTTTCGTGCGCATCGAGCCACGCCTTCATCGCCGCGGCGGCCTCGTTGGCCTGCGCCTCGGTATCGGCATAGGCAGCGATGCTGGGCTGGCAGCCATCGAAATCGGCATAGGGAAAGCCGAAGCAGAAGGCGAGCTCCGCCACGCCGTGCCTGGCCGCGAGCTTGGCGCGCTCGGCCATCGCGGGCGCCATCGGCGGCATCATCGTGCACTGGCTGGTCAACGGAATCCAGAAATCGAGCGCCACGAAGGCACGCGCGAACGGCCTGCCGCGCGCGATCCTGTCCAGCAGCAGGCGGGCAGCACGTGCGCCCGCATTCTTCATATCGACATGGGGATAGGTGCGGAACGGCGCCAGCGCGTCGGCCAGTTCCACCATCCTGGCTGTCACGTTGGCGTGCGGATCGAGGCTGGCGGTGATCGGGATGTCGGGGCCGACCACGGCGCGCACCCGGCGCAGCAGCTCGGCCTCGCCGTCGGGGAAATCCTCGGCCAGCATCGCCCCGTGCAGGTCGAGATAGACGCCGTCGATCGGGCCCGCGCGCATCGCATCGGAAAGGTCGGCGACGATCATCGCGCTGATCCGCTCGAAGGCGGCGCGCTCGACCGGCCCGGCGGGGCT
>JADYYZ010000206.1 GCA_020853405.1 Acetobacteraceae bacterium | reverse complement strand
GCGCCTCGACGAAGTCGGTGGCCAGGTCGGAGTCCAGAAGCCCCTCGGCACACAGGATGCCGGGGTTGGGCGGCACGATGATGCGGCCGATGCCGAGCTCGCGCGCCACATCGGTGGCATGCAGCGGTCCGCCCCCGCCGAACGCCAGCAGCGAGAATTCTCCAGGATCATGGCCGCGCTCGACCGAGATCGAGCGCAATGCGCGCACCATGGTCGCACAGGCGAGGCTCGCGATGCCGAACGCCGTTTCGATCGGGTCGAGCTTCAGCCGCCTGGCCAGCCCGCCTACGGCACGCTCGGCCAGCCCGCGCGCGATCGTCATGCGGCCGTCCAGCAGCGATTCGCCTGAAAGCCGCCCCAGCAGCACGTTCGCGTCGGTTACGGTCGCCTCGGTGCCGCCGCGGTTGTAGCAGGCGGGCCCCGGCGCCGCGCCGGCGCTATGCGGCCCGACCTTCAGCAGCCCGTCGCGGTCGATCCAGGCGATCGAGCCGCCGCCGGCGCCGACCGAGTTCACATCCAAGGCCGGCAGCCGCAGCGGAAAGCCCGCCAGGTTCCGGCTGTGCACCAGCGCGGGCGCGCCGCCGGCCAGCAGGCACACATCGGCACTGGTACCGCCGACATCCAGCGTGACCACCCGCTCATGCCCCGCGGCCCGGGCGCGGTGGGCGGCGCCGATCGCGCCCGCGGCCGGGCCGGACAGGGCGGAGCGGATCGGGAAGCGGCGCGCCTGGCCTACCGACATCAGCCCCCCCGCGCTCTGGCTCACGGTCGGCTCGGCCGGCACGCCGAGTCGCCGCACCGATTCCGTGAAGCGGTCGAGATAGGCGTTCATCACCGTCAGCAATGCCGCGTTCAAAACGGTGGTCGAGCAGCGCTCGTACTCGCGGAACTCCGGATGGACCGAGGAGGACGTGATGACGGCGACCGAATCCGGAAGCAGGGTCGAAAGGATCGCGGCCGCTTCGCGTTCATGCTGCGGGAAACTGTGCGCGTGCAGGAAGCAGATCGCGACGCAATCGACCTTCTCGCGCAGCAACCTGCGGGCCACGCGCTCGACGCTGGCCTTGTCCAGCGGGCGGTGCACCGTGCCGTCGGCGCGCATGCGCTCACGCACCTCGAAGCGCAGGGCGCGGGGCACCAGCGCCTTGGGGTTGTCACGATGGATATCATAGACTTTGGGCCTGGTCTGGCGGCCGATCTCCAGCAGGTCGCGGAAGCCCTCGGTGGTGACCAGGGCGACCTTTCCCAGTTTCCGCTGGATCAGCGCATTGGTGCCCACGGTCGTGCCATGGGCAAGCCGCACCACGGCATCGGCAGGGATCGCGTGGCGCTCCAGCGCCTCGGCCAGGCCGGCGACAATCGCGCTGTCCGGTGCGTCGGGGGTCGAGGGAACCTTGTGCAGGATCTCGCGCCCCTGCGCGGGGATCGCAATCGAGAAATCGGTGAATGTCCCACCGACATCCACCCCGACAAAGACATCCATCAGGGGCTCCACCAGCCAGCGGCCGGCGCGTAGTATATCAAAAATATACGTAGACGATAGCCCCGCGCGGCATCATCGGCGGGCCAGCGCCGGCCCCATCACCAGGTCGGGCAGCCACAGTGTCAGCCCGGGCACGTAGGTGATCACGGCCAGCGCCAGCAGCAGCGGCAGGAGATAGGGCAGCGTTGCGCGCGTTACGGTCTCGACCGGCAGTTTGGTGACGCCGGCGACCGCGAACAACCCGATCCCCATTGGCGGGGTGATGATCCCGATGATCAGGTTGAGGCAGATGATCACGCCGAAATGCACGGGATCGACGCCATAGCCGGTGACGATCGGCACCAGGATGGGGCTGGTGATCAGCAGCGCCGGCGTGGTTTCCAGAATGCAGCCAAGCGCCAGAAGTCCCAGGTTGATCAGCGCCAGCGCAACGGTTCGGCTTTGCGTGGCGCCTGCCATCCATGTGCTCAGCGCCTGGGCCACGCCCTCCAGCGTCAGGATGTGGCCCATCACGGTGGATACCGCGATCAGCCACAGGATGTTGGCGGTGGTGATGACCGAGTCCGAAACCGCCCAGGACAGGTTCGACCACCTGAAGCCGCGATAGGGCAACCCCAGGAACGCGGCATAGACGGCGGCAAGCATGCCGGCTTCGGTCGCCGTCACTGCGCCGGTGCGCATGGCACCCAGGATCAACACCGGCGCCGCCAGCGCCGGCAGGGCGCCGAGGGTGCGCTGCGCCAGCTCGGCGCCGCCGAACGATCGCGACGGCGGACAGGGTTCGCGCCCGCTCAGCGCCATCCAGGCGATGAACAGCATCAGCAGCGCGGCAATCACGATGCCGGCCGCGGCGCCCGCAAGGAACAGCCGGCCGGCCGAGGTGTTGGTTGCAGCGGCGTAGATGATGAACATGATCGAAGGCGGGATCATCGGCCCCAGGATCGAACCTGCCAGGATCGTCGCGGCCGCGAAGGAAGGACGATAGCCGGCATCGCGCATGGCGCGGCTGACGATGGTGCCAAGCCCCGCGATATCGGCCAGCGCCGCGCCGGACATGCCGGAGAACACGACATTGGCCAGGATCGTGACCTGGCCTTGGCCGCCGGGCAGGCGGCCGATCGCCGCTTCGCTGAACGCGAACAGCCGCCGCGTCGCGCCGCTGACATTGAACAGGTTGCCGGCCAGCACGAAAAACGGGATGGCAAGCAGGATGAACGAATCGGTGCCGCTCATCAGGTAGCGCGGCAGTTCCTGCAGCGAATACCCGCCGACCAGCAGCGCCGCCAGCGAAGGAGCGCCGATGGCAATCGACACCGGCGCACCCAGCAGGAAGAACCCGAGAAAACCGCCGATCAGGATCGCCAGCGTCACGCGGGTTCGTCCGGCAGCGTCAGCAACCGCAAATGTTCTCCCGCCGCCTCGCCATAGCAGAGCACCACGCTCGCCTGGTAGGCAGTGGTCGCCAGCATCGACAGCGCTGCCCAGGCCAGCGGCAGCGTGAACCAGTAGCGACCGATGTCCAGGATGAAGGTGGTGGCGTTGCGCTGCAGCGGCCAGAGCGAGATCGAAGCGGCCAGCAGGCACGCGAAGAAAAGCGCCGCAGCGGTCAGCAAGACCAATTGCACCAGTGCGCGTGGCCTGGTCGGCAGCGATTCCAGCACCAGCGATACCGCGATGTCGGCACGCGCCTTCATGATCACGGCGGCGCCGACGAACACGAACACGTTGGTGGCCAGCAGCGCCACCTCCTCCGCCCAGATCAGCGAATCATTGAAGGCGAAGCGCAGCAAGGCATTCGCGCCGACCACGCCGCAGGTGGCAAGGAACGCAGCGACCGCAACGACCAGTTCGATACGGCCGATCGCCCGCAGCAGCTGCCCTGCCCGGGCAAGCATTCGCGTCGCGTTGTCGCCTGGCGACACTGTCGCGATCGCAGGGACTCTCAGTGCATCGCGCGGATCTGCGCAATCAGCCCGGCCGGCACGATGCCCTCCTGCTCGAACCGCGCATGGATCGGCCTGACCGCCTCCCGCCACGGCGCGAGTGGCGGGTAGATCACGGTCACGCCATGCTCGTTGCGTACACGCTCGCGGTACTCGATGGTCGCCGCGGCGGACAGCCGCATGAACTCGGCACCTGCCTCGCTTGCCGCCTGGCGGATCGCCGCGAACTGCTCTGCCGTCAGGCGGCGCTGCGTGGCGCGGCTCATGGTCGGCAGGTAGGCCTGGTAGTACTCCTCGGTCACGGTCAGGTATTTCGCGACCTCGGTCTGCTTGGTCTGGTAATGCGCCTCGACCCGCGCGGTGACCGCCTCGACCGTGCCGGTGGCAAGCGCCGTGTAGGTCTCGGCCCAGGGAATGATCACGGTGTTGGCCCCCAGCGTCTGCCAGGTCAGCACCGGCACGCGCGCCTGGAACATGCGGAGCTTCAGGCCGCGCAGGTCGGCCGGGCGAATGATCGGCCGCGTCGCCAGCAGCGTGCGGTCGGACTGGAACTGCCATTCGGCGGGGTTGCCAAACACCGCCAGGTTGTTGTTTGTGCCCAGCTCCTCGGCCATCGTCTTGAAGGTGGGCGAGTTCAGGAAGCGGGCGAACTGCTCGCGGCCATCGAACAGATAGGGCAGGCCGAAGATGCCGAAGCGGCGGTCGGTGCCGGCCCAGAACTCCAGCAGCTCGACCATCATGTCGAGCGAGCCGCCCTTCATGCTCTCGATCATCACGGTCACGGCGCCGAGCTGCGAGGACGGGAAGATCTGTACCACGACTTCGCCGTTGGTCAGCGCCTTGATCCGCTCGGCCATGAACAGGAAGGCGCGGTGGTCTGGGGATTCCACCGGCAGGATGTGGCCCAGACGGAGCGTCAGTACGGGCGTCGCCTGGGCGAGGGCGGGACCTGCCGGGGCGCATGCCAGCGCCAGGGCCGTTGCGATTCCAGCGACCAGCGTGCGCATGCTGCCCTTCCCTTCGTGCGGATGAAGCCTAATGCGGACCGTAGATGTGGTCGGCGCGCCCTTGGAACGCGCGCAGCGTCTGCCAGTCCGGGCGCGGCGGCCTGGCGAAGTAGCCGGCGCGTGACACCGCCGGCATCGCGCCCATGCGGAACAGTTCGGCGCGCATCTCCGCCAGCTTGAACCCCGCGGTCATGCCATCGACCGACGGGATGCCGACCGCGCCGTCGAGCTCGCCCTGGCGATGGCTCAGCAGCGAGCCGAACAGCGTGCAGCCGGGGATCACCATCTCGGCACCGTCGCGTTCGCGCGCCAGCTTGGCCGACGCCAGCACGCGGTCGAAGACGGCATCTTCCGAGGTGCGTTCGGGGTACAGGTCGTTGGCGTCCAGGTGGATCGGGATGACCGAGACCAGGTTGCGCTCCAGCCCATACAGGCGAAGGAGGTCGCGCTGGATCTCGCCGTTCTGCTCGTCCACCGCCAGCAGGGAGAAGCGTCGCCCCATGGTGGCGCAGAACAGCGCCGCCGATTCCAGCGTGCCGGTGACTGGAATGTCGACCAGCGTGCGGGCCTCATACAGGCCGATATCCAGCTGGCAGGAAATGAACGCGCCGTCGAACCCCTCGGCCTCGCCCTGCATCACCCGCTCCAGCGTCGGGTCGGTGCAGGCGTGCTTGAAATAGAGCCATTGGTTGTTCCGCAACGGATAACTCTGGGCGATGTTCACCATCTCGAATTCGGTGTCGGGGCGCTTGATGCGCATCAGGTTGTCCCGGCCACGGAACTCGGTGCCGCCGAACGGATTGATGACCAGGATCCGCATCGCATCCCCTTCACGGGCAAAATATACGCCGCGGATACGCATGCGCAAGCCGGATCTGCAACACCCACGGAGCGCCCATGGCGACCAGGCCGACAACGAAGCAGCGCAACCGCCGGGCGGCCGGCCGGCGGCCAGGCGGCGAGGGGGCCGGTGCGGAAGCCTCCTCGTCGCTGGCCGCGGCTGCGACGAGCAAGATCCGCGACCGCATCCTGGACCTTACGCTGCGGCCAGGCATGCAGCTCGACGAGGCGCTGCTGCGCGACCGGCTTGGCGTAAGCCGCACGCCTGCGCGCGAGGCGCTGAACCGGCTGGCGACCGAAGGGCTGGTGGAATCACGCTCAAGCCGCGGCTATTTCGTGCGGCCGCTCGACCTGGGCGACACCGCGCGGTTCTTCGATGCCTATTTGGTGGCCGAGCGCAGCGCCGCCTATTTCTGCCGCTTCGTGCACCCGCAGCTGATCGAGGATCTGGACGATATCCAGGCACTGCATTCGGCGGCGGTGCGCGACCACGACTTCCTGGAAATCTCCCGGCACAATGCCGTGTTCCACCTGCGCATCGCCACCGCCACCGAGAACCCGTACATCGTCGACTTCTCCGGTCGCCTGCACAACCTGGCCCGCCGCCTGTCGGTCTTCGTTTATCATATCGAATCCGACCAGGGCGGGCGGCTCGACGAGCAGCAGGGGCACATCGTGCGCGAGCACGTGGCCATCATCGATGCGATTCGCGCGCACGACCGGAATGCACTGCTCGAGCGCCTGACCGCGCACGCCGATCGCTTCCAGCAGCGGATCAGCCGGCTCCTCTCCGGCCAGGCGCGCGAGCGGTTCAACCTGCGATGATCCGGTCGGCATCGGGACCAGATCTGCGGCTGCCGAGGGCCATCGCAGACCAGGTCGCCGCGTCTGCGTGCCTGCGGCACCGGTTGCGCGCGCAACCGTGCACGGCGCCGCGCCGGATCGCTATTCGCCGCGCTTGTTGCGGTGGGCCATCAGCCGCGCGCGGTCGCGCTGCCAGTCGCGCTCCTTGAGGGCGGCACGCTTGTCCGCCTTCTTCCGCCCGGCCGCCAGGCCGAGCGAGAGTTTCGCGACACCGCGCGGATTGAAGAAGATCGAGAGCGGCACCAGGGTGGCGCCCTCGCGCCGCACCGCGCCGATCAGTTTCGAGACCTCCTTCCGATGCAGCAGCAGCTTGCGCGGCCGCCGCGGCTCCTCCTTCTGGAACGAGGACACGGTGTTCAGCACCGGGATATAGGCGTTGTAGAGGAACAGTTCGCCGTCACGCTCGCCGGCCCAGGCCTCGGTGATGGTGGCCCGGCCGTGGCGCAGGCTTTTCACCTCCGGACCGGTCAGCACCATGCCTGCCTCGAAGGTCTCCCCGATCGTGTAGTCGTGCCGTGCTTTCCGGTTCTGCGCCGCGGTGCCGTGGCTGATCAGGCTGTTCTTCTTCTTCTCCGCCACGCGAGCCTCAGTTCAGCAGCCCCGCGCCGACCAGCGCCTCACGCACGCGGGTCTTGCTTGCCGCGGCAAGCGGTGCCAGCGGCAGGCGACAGAACTCGGTGCCCTTGCCAAGCAGGCTCGCCCCATACTTCACCGGGCCGGGTGAGGTCTCGCAGAACATCGCATCGTGCACCGGAAGCAGGCGATCCTGGATCGCCATCGCCTTCTTCGTCTCGCCGGCCTGCCAGGCGTTGTGCATCTCGGCGCACAGGCGCGGCGCGACATTGGCGGTGACGCTGATGCAGCCCTGGCCACCGCTGGCCAGGAACGCGATCGCGGTGTGATCCTCGCCCGACATCTGGCAGAAATTCTCGCCGCAGGTGCGCTTCTGGTGCAGCGGCCTGGTCAGGTTGGCGGTGGCGTCCTTGACGCCGATGATCCCTGGCACCTTCGCCAGCCGCGCCATCGTCTCGACGCTCATGTCAACCGCGCTGCGGCCGGGAATATTGTAGATGATGATCGGCAGGCCGCCTTGCTCGGCGATCGCCTTGAAGTGCAGAAAAAGCCCTTCCTGGGTCGGGCGGTTGTAGTACGGGGTGACGACCAGGGCAGCATTCGCGCCTGCCTTCCTCGCCGCCCGCGTCAGGTCGATCGCCTCGTCGGTCGAGTTCGATCCGGTGCCGGCGACCACCGGCACCCGGCCCTTCGCCGCCTCGACGCACAAGGCGACCACGCGCTTGTGCTCGTCGTGGCTCAATGTCGGGGATTCGCCGGTGGTGCCGACCGGCACCAGCCCGTGCGTGCCCTGGGCGATCTGCCAGTCGCAGAACGCCGAGAACGAGGCTTCGTCGAGCGCGCCGGACTCGGTCATCGGCGTGATCAACGCGACAAAACTGCCGTGGAACATGGGCGCCCTGCCTGGAAATGGGGGCCTGACCCTAGGGGCAGGCTTGCATCGAGGCAAGGCGGGCAAGTAGACCGGTGCCATGCGCCGCCGGGCCCTGCTTGCATGTCTCGCCCTGCTGCCCGCCGCACCGGGGCTGGCCCAGCCACCGGGCGCCGAGGGCCTGCGCCAGGCGCTGGCGCTGGCCGGCCGCGGCAACTGGGCCGGCGCCGAGGCCGCGACGGCGCCGGGATCGCTGGGCGCCAAGATCATTAGCTGGCTGAAACTGCTCACGGGCCCCGCCGAGCCCGACGACGCGGCAGCGTTCCTGTCCGCCAACCCCGACTGGCCCGCCCCCGATACCATCCGCCGCCGCGCCGAGGCGGTGCTGGTGGCGACCGGCAGCGACGATGCCGTGCAGCTGTGGGCCAGGAAGTTCCCGCCGCTGTCGCCGCAGTTCCGGCTGCGGCTGGCCGAACTGCTGGCGGGCGGCGAGGCCTCGGCGCAGGCGCGCGCCGGCTGGGTCGCGCTGGCGGCCGACGAGGGGGCCGAGCGGCGGGCGCTGGAACGGCTCGGCGCCCTGCTGGGGCCTGCCGACCACGTCGCACGGTTCGACCGGCTTGCCTGGGGGGCGCAGCCGCAGGCGGCAGCGCGGATGCTGCCGCTGCTGCCGCCTGCCTACGCGCCGACCGCGCGCGCGGCGCTCGAGCTGCTGGCCGGGCGCGACGCCCCGGATGGCGACCCGCAGAACGCCACCATCTTCGTGCGCCGCGCCCGGCTGTTGCGGCAGTCGGACCGCGATGCCGAGGCGCTGGCCGGGTGGCAGCGCGCGCCCGCCCCGGCCGAACCCGAGCGTGCGGCCGGCATCTGGAACGAGCGCCAGGCAATGGCACGGCGCACGCTCAGGCTCGGCGAACCCGCGAAAGCCCTGCAGCTGACCGCCGCGCACGGGCTTTCGGGCAGCTCGGAACCGCGGCTCGATGCGCTGTTCCTGACCGGCTGGCTGGCGCTGCGCTTCAATGCCGATCCGCGCACCGGCGCCCGCGCGTTCGATGCCCTGGCCGAGGTCGCGGTGGCACCGATCTCGGTCGCGCGCGCGCGCTACTGGCGTGGCCGGGCGGCTGCGGAACTTGGCGAGGATCCGGCGCCGCACCACCGGCTCGCGGCCGCGCATCCCGCCACCTATTACGGCCAGCTCGCCATCCTGGCGCTGGGCGAGGGCGAACGGGGCATCGAGGGCCGGCTCCGCGCGCTGCCGCAGCCGAAGCCCGATCCGGCGGCGATGCGTGCCTTCCTGTCACGCGAACTGGCGCGCGCTGCCCGCCTGCTCGACCAGGCAGGCGAGCGGGGGC
>JADYYZ010000205.1 GCA_020853405.1 Acetobacteraceae bacterium | reverse complement strand
GCGCGACGATGTCGGTGCCTGGCGGCGCGTTGCTGACCGTGCCGCTGATATAGGGTGCGGAGGGGACCCAATAGTTGGTGTCGCTGCCGGCGCCGGTCTGCACGAAAAGCGTGGGGCCGGAATAAGTGACGCCGACCGTGGTCGATCCCACCAGCAGCGAACCGGTTGCGGAAGTTGGGCTGCCCGACAGCCAGTCGGTCCAGCTTGCCACCGCCGCCGAGGCGGGCGTCGCGGCAAGGCCAGCGCCCAGGACCACCCCGGCAATGCTGAGTGAAGGAAAAACGCGCATGGTGTTGCCCCTCCGCATTTACAAGTGCCGGTCAAGTGTTGGGCGAGAGAGACGCAATTCCCGCGCCATCCGCGCAATGCCCTGATACAGGCTGATTGCTGCAACGCGGCGGCACCACCCTGTTACGGTGCTGTCAAAATTATCGACAGGAAACCGAACCTAGAGCATGATTGCTTCGGATTGAGCCGATCACGCGCTGCGATGCCTGGTTGGAGCGCGCGATCCGCGTCGCCGGCGATTCCGCCTCCGGCGATCCGGCGCTAGGCACGCCGCCACGCCTTCAGCCGGGCCGCCGCCTCGGCCATGTCGGCCTCCGGCCCGCAATAGGAAAAGCGCACGAAGCGCTGGCCGCGCGCGCGGTCGAAATCGATGCCCGGGGTCGCCGCGATCCCGCATTCCGCCAGCATCTTCTGGCAGAACTGCTCCGAATCGTTCGAAAGCGCCGAGACGTCGGCATAGAGATAGAACGCACCCTCGGCCGGGGACAGCCGATCGAAGCCCGCGCGCGGGAGCTCCTCCAGCAGCAGCGCGCGCGACCTTGCATAGGCCGCCTTGTTCGCCTCGCACTCCGCCCCGCAATCCATCGCTGCCTCGGCCGCCACCTGGGAAATCTGCGGGGCGCTGATGAACAGGTTCGCGGCCAGCCGCTCCACCGGGCGGATCAGCGCTTGCGGCAGCACCATCCAGCCGATCCGCCAGCCGGTCATCGACCAGTATTTGCTGAAACTGTTGACCACGATCGCGTCCGGCATCGTCGCCGCGGTGCTGAGCCCGCCGCCATACTGCAGGCCGTGATAGATCTCGTCGGAGATCAGGCGCACGCCGTTGCGGGTGCACCAGGCGCCAAGGGCGGCGAACTCATCATCGTGCAGCATGGTGCCGGCCGGGTTGCAGGGGCTTGCGATCAGCAGCCCCTCGGGGCGCGGATCCAGCCGCTCCAGCATCGCAACCGTGGGCTGGAAGCGCGTCGCGGCGTCGCATTCCAGCAGCAGCGGGCGCATGCCAAGGGCGGTCAGGATGTTGGCGTAGGGCGGGTAGAAGGGGGCGGCCATCGCCACCCGGTCGCCTTCATCGAAGGCAGCGAGGAAGGCGAGCGGGAACGCGCCCGAGGCGCCGACGGTCACGGCGATGCGCGATGCCGGCACATCGGCACCGTACCAGTCAGCATAGTGGCGGCAGATCCGCGCGCGCAGGCTCGGCAGGCCGAAAATTTCCGTGTAGCCAAGCGGCGCGCCGGCGGCCAGCGCCCGCATCGCTGCGTCGCGGGCGCCGGCCGGCGCGCCGGTGCCGGGCTGGCCGACCTCCATGCGGATGGTGCGCGGATCGCCCGGTGCGCGCGCTGCCTCGCGCCGGTTCGCCGCGGCGATGATGTCCATCACGATGAACGGCGGCGCCTCGGCGCCGCGGCCGGTCTTCAGCGCCATCTCACTCGCCGCCGATCGCAAGCCCGGCGCCGCGCGGGTCGGCGGCGTAGGCGCACGAGATCTCCCTGGCCGAGAACAGGCGGGGACAGAACACCGCGCCCACCCGGCCCTCGCCCTGGGCGAGGCCGGGGCGGGGTGCCGCCAGTGCCTCGCCGAGGCCGGTGCCGTTGCGCACCGTGGCGACGGCGATTTGCGCCAGTGCCGCCGGTGCGCCGGCCCCGCCCGAGGCGCTGGCCGCGAAGCGCAGCGCCTTCACCCGGTCGTTGGCGACGATCAGGGTCGGCAGCGGCGGTGGCTGCACGCGCCCGGTGGGGGCGGCGGCCAGCAGCATGCCGGTGCCCGGCACCATCCGGCCGGTGCCGAACAGGTTGTTCAGGGTCAGCGCGCAGGCCGCCGCGTTGCCGTCCCGGTCGAAGGTCACGAAGGCGGTCGAGGCGCCGCTGATGCCGCCCTGGCCGGCGGCTGCCGGCTGGCCGGCCCGGAACGCCTCCAGTGCCGCGGCCGATCCGGGGCCGGCGCCGGCAAAAGCGAGGTCGTTGCCGACGCGGATGCCGCCGGCGGCGGCCACGTGCGGCACCGCGGCACGCAGGTCGGCAAGGCTCAGCGTGCCGCCGGCTGCCACCGACGCCTCGGCGATGCGCCGCGCGAGCTGGCCCTGGTACATCTCCCCTGCCCCCTGGCCGCGGATCAGCCCCAGCGTGCCGGCGAGTTCGGGCTGCATCATCTGGTCGCCCTCGGCCAGCGGCCTTCCCTGCGGCAGGAACACCGAAGCGGCGCCAGGGTCGTGCGCCAGCAGCTCGGCAACCGGCTGCAGGTCGCGCGCCAGCGCCCGGCTGGTCAGGATGCCGAAGCGTGCCATCGCCTCGGCCGGGGCGACCAGCCGCTCGAACTGCAACCGGCCCCCGCCGCGCGCGTGCATCGCGAACAGGCCGCGCGCCAGCAGCGGCACCGCGGCGGGGCGGTCGTCGCCGGGTTCGACCACCGAGGGTGCCTTCGCCGGGAAGTCGAAGGCCAGCGTTTCGACCCGGGCAGCGTTCCAGACCAGGCACGATCCGCCGCCGCCAAGGGCGGCGCGCGAGGGCAGCGAGACCGACAGCGCGAACCCCAGCGCCACCGCGGCATCGGTGGCCGACCCGCCGGCCGAGAGCACCTCGCGCGCGACCACCGCGGCGCGCGGTTCCTCGGCCACGATCCCGCCCAGGAAGCCGCGCACGAACCCCGCCTGGCCCTGCTGCGGGCGCGGGCCGGACAGGCCGAGCGACTCGCAGCCGGCCAGCGCCGCCACGGCGGCAAGCAACCAAGCCCTGCCGAAGCCGCGCTTGAGACCGGGCGCGAGGCGCGCCAAGTTGGGCGGGATGCGCAAACTCATTCTGGTGATACTGAGCCTCTGCCTGGTCGCCTCGCCCGCGCTGGCGCAGCGCCTGGTGGTGATTCGCGACGCCGAGACGGAAGCCATGCTGCGTGCCGTCACCGCCCCGCTGTTTCGCGTCGCCGGGCTGGACCGCAGCCTGGTGCGCCTGGTGATCATCCAGGATCGTGCCATAAACGCCTTCGTCACCACCGGCAACCGCATGGTCATCCATACCGGGCTGATCACCAGCGCCGACAGCGTCGACGAGCTGGCGGGCGTGCTGGCGCACGAAACCGGGCACGTGGCCGGCATGCACATCGCCCGGCTGCCCGACGAGTACGAAAAGGCGATGGCCACGGCGCTGCTCGGCATGCTGCTGGGCGGCATCGCCGCTGCCTCCGGCGCCGGGTCGGTGGCCGCGGGCGCTGCCTCGCTCGGCCAGACGCTGGCGGCCCGCCAGTTCTTTTCCTTCACCCGCTCGCAGGAGAACGCCGCCGACCAGGCAGCGCTGACCTACCTCGACCGCGCAGGCTGGAGCGCCAAGGGCCTGGCCACCCTGTTCCGCCGCCTGTCCGACCAGGAAATGCTGCCGGCCGACATGCAGGACCCCTACATGCGCACCCATCCGCTGACGCGCGAGCGCATCAGCACGGTGCAGGAAGCGATCGCGCACTCGCGCTACGCCAACGCGGCGATGCCGGCCGAGCTGGAACACCGCTTCCAGATGGTGCGCGCCAAGCTGATCGCCTTCACCGAGGACGGCCGCACCGCCCAGCGCCGCTTCGAGGGCCGCACCGACGCGCCGGCGCAGTATGCCCGCGCGATCCTGGCCTGGCGGGCCGGGCGGCTCGACGAGGGGCTGCGCGGCATCGACCAGCTGATCGCTGCCGACCGCAACAACCCGTTCCTGTACGAGATGAAGGGCCAGATGCTGTTCGAATCGGGGCGGGTGCGCGATGCGATCCCGGTCTATCGCGAGGCAGCCCGGCTCGCACCGTCGGAGGCACAGATCCGGCTCGCCTATGGCCGGGCGATGGTCGAGGCGAACGACCCGATGCTGCTGCGCCAGGCCCAGCACGAGATCGAGGCCAGCATCGGCCTGGAGCGCGGCAATGCGCTGGCCTGGCGCCAGCTGGGCCTGATCTGGACCCGTCTCGGCAACGAGGGCCAGGCGTCGCTGGCGCTGGCCGAGGAAAGCCGCCTGCGCGGCGACTGGCAGCAGGCCCGCCGCGCCGCCGCCCGGGCCGAGGCGCTGCTGCCGGCCGGGCCTTCGCGGCTGCAGGCGCAGGACATCGCCAACGAGGCGCGCGTGCAGCGCGAGGATCTGAACCGCCGATGAAGCGCCTGCTTGCCTTCCTTTCGCTGCTGCTTGCCCTGGCCGCCGCCGCGCCGGGCGCCTCGGCGCAGCCCTTCAGCCCCGACCAGCGCGCCGAGCTGGAAAAAATCATCCGCGAGGTGCTGACCCGCGATCCCTCGATCCTGCGCGAGGCGCTGGCGAAGCTCGAGGCAGCGGAATCGCACGCCCAGGCGACGGCAGCGCGCGCCGCCCTTGCGGCGAATGCCGACCTGCTGGTCGCCAACCCGGCCGACCCCACGCTCGGCAACCCCGAGGGCGACGTCACGATCGTGGAGTTCAGCGACTATCGCTGCCCCTATTGCCGCCGCGCCCATCCCGAGGTGCGGCGCCTGCTCGCCGAGGATCGCAGGCTGCGGCTGGTGGCCAAGGAACTGCCGATCCTTGGTCCCGGCAGCGTCGTGATGGCGCGTGTCGCGCTGGCGGCGCACCGGCAGGGCAGGTGGGAGGCGGTGAACGCAAGGCTGATCACCTTCCAGGGCGAGCCGACCGAGGCCGCCGTGGTGGGCACGGCGCTTTCCGTCGGCGGCATCGACGAGGCGCGGCTCCGGCGCGACATGGGCGACCCTGCGATCGCGGCACAGTTGCAGGCCAACCTTCAGCTCGCGCGCGCGATCGGCGTCTCGGGCACGCCGGCCTTCGTGATCGGCGGCCGGCTGATCCCGGGGGCGATCGACCTTGCCGAGCTCCGCCGGCTGGTCGCCGAGGCAAGGGGCGGGGGCCGGTGATCCTGGCGCGCGAGCCGGGCCGGCTGCTGCTGATCGCCCAGCCCGCGCACGCGCAGCTCTCCGGCCAGCTGGCCAGGGCCTGGGATTTCGCTGCCCTGCCGGCCGTCGATGCTGCCGCGCGCGAGGCGGTGATCCTCGGCGTCACGCTGCACGACCTGTCGTGGATCGGGTTCGAGGCAGCGCCGAGGCGCAATCCCGCAACCGGCCTGCCCTTCATGTTCCGCGAGGTGCCGGCACGGCTGCACGCGCCCTGCTGGGCCGCGTCCGTCGCCGAGGCGGGCGCGTTCGGCGCCTGGCCGGCGCTGCTGGTCAGCCTGCACGGGGTGCGGATCTACGAGACCTTCTTCCCGCGCCGGCGGGCGGCGGCCGAGGACGTGGCGGCGGCCGATGCGTTCCTTGCCGCCGAGCACGCGCGGCGGCCGGCATTGATCGCGGCGGCCGGCGCGAGCGAGGCCGCGGCCGCCGAGGCCAACCGGCTGGTCGGTGCCTGCGACTGGCTGTCGCTGCTGTTCTGCGGCGATGCGATGCGGAGCGCGCGCGTGCCGGACGTGCCGCTT
>JADYYZ010000204.1 GCA_020853405.1 Acetobacteraceae bacterium | reverse complement strand
CCGTGCTGGAGCACGGGCTCGATTGCGTCGCCAGCCGCGACTTCGCGCTGGAACTGGTATCCGCCGCGTCGCAGCTGGCGCTGCTGCTCAGCCGCTTCGCGCGCGACATGCACACCGCCGTCAGCCACGAGTTCTCAGCGGTCCGCTTCCCCGACAGCGTCTGCGGCACCTCCTCGATCATGCCGCAGAAGAAGAACCCGGTGGTGCTGGAGCACCTTCTGGGCAAGGCCTCGCACGTGGTCGCCTCCTTCGTCTCGATCGCGTCGTGCACGCGCGGTGGCTATTTCACCAACACGCTCGACGTGCACCGCGAGGGTCTGTCGATGGTCTGGGGCGGGCTTGCCGAGGCGACCAGCGCGCTGGCGCTGGCCGCGATCGCCGCGCGCACGGCCGAACCCGAGGCGGCGCTGCTGCTGGAGCGCGCGCGGCGCAACTATTCGACGGCGACCGAGCTCGCCGACACGCTGGTGCGCGACGCGGCGATGGATTTCCGCACCGCCCATCACGTCGCCGGCGGCGTCGTGCGCATGCTGATGGATCAGAACCTCGGCGCAGACGAGGCGACGCCGGCGATGGTCGATGCTGCGGCACAGGAGGTCGCCGGCCGCCCGGCCGGGCTGTCGGCGGCGCAGCTGGCGCAGGCACTCGACCCCACCAAGGCGGTCGCCGCGCGCACCCTTCCCGGCGGCACCGCACCGTCCGAGGTGCGGCGCATGGTGAAGGCGATGGGCGAGGTGCTCGGCAGCGACGAGGCGCGCCTGGCAGCGTGGCGGGCACAGCTCGCCGCTGCCGCGGCGAGCCGCCATCGCGCGGTGGAGGCACTCGCCGCCGCTTGACCGCCCGCACGCCCGGCCCGCACGCTCGCGCCCCGTGTGGCCAGGGGAAAGACGGATGCCGGTGCCGACCGCCAGGATGATGTCGCTGAACGGGCGGATCGTGCCCTATGACCAGTGCCAGCTGCACGCCTTCAGCGGCGTCGTGAAGTATGGTGCCGCGGTGTTCGAGGGCCTGCGCGGCTACTGGAACCACGACCACGGCGAGATGTACGTGTTTCGCCTGGCGGAACACCTGGAGCGGCTCCGCTTCGGCATGCGGGTGATGCGGCTCGAACCGGTGTTCGAGGCCGGCTTCATGGCCGACAGCCTGCTTGGCATGATCCGCGCCAACGCGCTGCGCGAGACCGTGCATCTGCGCATGATCGCCTATCTCGACGGCGACGACGAGCTGGCGGCGACGGGGCCGGTGGGCCTGGTCTGCGGCGCCGTGCCGCGGCCGCGCGGCCGGGCGGTGAGCGAGGGCGTGCACGTGGCGGTGGCGACCTATGCGCGGCTTGCCGACAACGCCATGCCGCCGCGTGTGAAGGCGACCGGCAACTACATCAACAGTCGCGCCGCCGAGCTCGAAGCGAAGCGCAACGGCTACCAGGGCGTGCTGATGCTGACCGCGCGCGGCAAGGTCTCGGAAGGCTCGGGGGCCTGCTTCTTCATGGTGCGCAACGGCGCACTGCACACCCCCGACATCGCCAGCGACATCCTGGAGAGCATCACCCGCGACAGCGTGATCGAACTCGCGCGCGAACAGGGCATCGTCGTGCACGAACGCACCATCGACCGCCACGAGGTGCACGCCGCCGACGAGGCGTTCTGGTGCGGCAGCGGCTACGAGATCCAGCCGATCCTGTCGCTCGACCGGCTTGCTGTGGGCAATGGCATGCCCGGCGAGATCACCCGCGCCATCCAGCGCGCCTATTTCGACGTGGTTGAGGGCCGCAGCAATGCGCATGCGGCATGGCGCACCCCGGTCTGGGCGGGCGCCTGAATGCCGCGGGCGCAAGGTTGCCAAGCCGGCCGGCCTGGTTGACGATCGCGCCAGGGAAAAGGGAGGTGAAAACATGCCTGTTTCACGGCGCGAAACGCTTTTGGGTGCCAGCGGGCTGGCGATGGCGGCGGCATGGCCGGCCGCGGCGCAGCGGCGCGGCGGCGACCTGGTGTTCGCCCAGGAAGCCACGGTGCCGACGCTCGACATGCATTTCTCGACCTCGATCGCCACCCGCAACGTGGCGATGAACATGTACGAGTGCCTGGTGACGCGCGATGAGAAGAACGCCCCGATCGCCGATCTGGCGGAAGGCTGGGAGGAGAGCGGCGACGGCCTGACCTATAGTTTCCGCGTCCGCCAGGGCATGCGGTTCCACAACGGTCAGGAAATGACTTCGGCCGACGTGCTGGCGAGCTGGCAACGCTTCCAGCGCATGGCGCTGCAGCGCGGCGTGCTGGGCGAGGTGGCGTCGATGGCAGCGCCCGACCGCGCCACCTTCGTCGTGAAACTGCAGCGCCGGCAGCCGACCTTCATCGACCAGATCAGCAGTTTCGCGGTGCCGATCAGCATCCACCCGGCATCGCAGAAGGACGCCGAGGGCGGCAAGATCGAGCCGATCGGCACCGGCCCCTTCCAGCTGGTGGAATTCGTGCCCGACAGCCACGTGCTGGTGAAGCGCTTCGATGCCTATGCGCCGAACCCCGCCCAGCAGGGCACCAACGGCTTCGCCGGCCACAAGGTGCCGCTGCTCGATACCGTGCGCTTCCGGCTGTCGCGCGAACCCGGCGCGCGGGTGGCGAGCCTGGAAGCCGGCGAGGTGCAGGTGGTCGAGGACGTGCCGACCAAGTCGGCCGAGCGGCTGAAGGGCCGGGCCGACATCCGCCTGCTGCCGATGAAGCACTGGTGGCTGCACGGCGCCTGGGTGAACCACAAGCGCCCGCCCACCAACGAGCTTCTGGTGCGGCGCGCGGTGCAGACCGCGCTCGACATGGAAGCGATCATGGAAATCGCGACCGACGGCGCCTACGACCTCCAGCCCGGCCTGCAGTATCCCGGCAACCCGTACTTCACCGAGGCCGGCAAGCAGTTCTACAACGTCAACGACCCCGACAAGGCCAAGGCGCTGCTGCGCCAGGCCAACTATGGCGGGCAGGAACTGGTGATCATCACCAACTCCTCCTATGCCTCGATGTACAACGCCGCGGTGGTGGTGACCGAGCAGCTGCGCGCGATCGGCATGAAGATCCGGATGGACGTGTTCGACTGGGCGACCGCGATCGCCCGCCGGCGCGACCCGGACACCTGGAACCTTTGGTTCACCGGCCAGGGCACCGGGCCGGCGGTCGGCCCCTACACCGCGATGATCGATGTGGTGAGCCCGCAGCTGAACCAGGTGGTGCCCGACCCCACGCTCGATGCGCTCTATGCCGACCTGCTGAACAAGCCGACCGAGGCCGAGCGCAAGGCGGTGTTCGCGAAGTTCCAGGAGCGCATCTACGAGCAGGTGCATTTCCTGAAGTTCGGCGACCTGACGAAGATGCAGGCGGCGCGGACCAACGTGCAGGGCTTCGTGCCGTACCGCATCCCGCGCTTCTGGAACGTCTCGCTCGCCTAGGCGCGGCAGCAACGACGGGCCGCAGCAGCACCGGCGCGCGATCGCCAGGCGATGTTCCGCTACGCACTCCGGCGAATTGCCGCCTCGCTGCCGGTGCTGCTGCTGGTCACGCTGATCTCGTTCTCGATGATGCACCTGGTTCCCGGCGACCCCGCGGCGGCGATCGCGGGGGCCGGGGCGACCAACCGCGAGATCGAGGCGATCCGTGCCCAGCTCGGGCTCGACCGGCCGTTCCTGGAACAGATGCTTGCCTGGTATGGCGGCCTGTTCCGGGGCGACCTGGGGCGTTCGATCCTGCTGAACCGCCCGGTCTGGCAAGCGATCGTCGAGCGTCTTCCGATCACGCTGCCCTTGGCGCTGTTCGGCCTTGTGCTGACCGTGCTGATCGGCGTTCCTGCGGGCGTGATCGCGGCACTGCGCGCCAATTCCTGGGTCGATCAGGCGGTGACGGCGCTGGCCATGCTGGGCGTCTCGGTGCCGAGTTTCTGGCTGGCGCTGATGCTGATCGTGCTGTTCGGCGTGCACCTGGAATGGCTGCCCACCGGCGGCTTCGTGCCGTTCGGCCAGGATCCTGCGGCCTGGGCGCGCAGCATGGTGCTGCCCTCGGTCTCGCTCGCGCTGCTCCAGATCGGGCTTCTGGCCCGCATCACGCGGGGCACGATGCTGGAGGTGCTGCGCCAGGATTTCGTGCGCACCGCCCGCGCCAAGGGGCTGCCCGGCTGGATGGTGATCGGCAAGCACGCGCTGAAGAACGTGATGGTGCCGGTCGTTACCGTCATCGGCATCAGTTTCGGCCTGCTGCTGTCAGGCTCGATCGTGATCGAGACCGTCTATGGCATGCCGGGGATCGGGCGGCTGATGGCGAACGCGATCTTCGGGCGCGACTACCCGGTGATCCAGGGCGGCCTGCTGATCACCGGCGTGATGCTGGTGCTGCTGAACCTCGTCGTCGACATCCTGTATGCGGTGATCGACCCCAGGGTGCGCTATGGCGGCGGCTGAACTGGCGCTGGAGCAGGCGATCCTGCCGCCGCCGAGGAAATTCGTGCTGCTGCGGCGGCTGTTGCGGCACAAGCTGTTCGTCACCGGGGTCGTGCTGTTCGGTGCCATGCTGTTCCTGGCGCTGGCGGCCGACTGGCTGGCCCCGTTTGCGCCGCACCGGATGCAGGTGCGCATGCGCTTCCGCCCGCCCGGCGGCAGTTTCCTGATGGGCACCGACAATTTCGGCCGCGACATCTTCTCGCGCCTGTGTTTCGGGGCACGGCTGTCGCTCGGCATCGGGTTCGCGGTGGTGGTGGCAAGCGGTGCCGCGGGCACCTTCTTCGGCCTGGTCGCCGGATTCTTCCGCAAGCTCGACGAGTGGCTGATGCGGGTGATGGATGCGCTGATGGCGTTTCCGGCGGTGATGCTGGCGCTGGCGAT
>JADYYZ010000203.1 GCA_020853405.1 Acetobacteraceae bacterium | reverse complement strand
CCCGGCAGGTCGAGCACCGTGCGCGCCACCCCGTGCCGGGCGGGCAGCAGGAGGCCGAGCGCGTGCGCAAGCCGCCGCAGCGTCCAGCCCTGCAGCAGCAGCGAGGCGACCACGGCGATGAACACCAGGTGGAAATAGCGCTCGCCCTGCGGCACCGCCGCCACCGCCGGGATCGCGGCCAGCAGCACCGCGACCGAGCCGCGCAGGCCGACCCAGGCCGCGAACACGTGCTCGCGCAGGCTGAAGCGGAACGGGGCGAGGCACAGCACGACCGCCGCCGGGCGCGCCAGCAGCGTCAGCGCCGCGAACACCAGCAGCCCTGCCTTGAGGTCGCCGACCAGGCGGGCCGGCGTGACCAGAAGCCCGATCAGCGTGAACATGCCGATCTGCGCGATCCAGGTCGCCGCCTCGCTGAAATCCAGCACCGCGGCGATGCCGGGCGGGCGGCGGTTGCCGATAACGAGGCCGGCGACATAGGCGGCGAGCAGGCCCGACCCGTCCAGCACCGCGGACGCGGTGGCGATGGTCAGGCCGAAGGTGACGGCGAGCGCCGGCCGCAGCCCTTCGGTGAGTTGCAGGCGCGACAGGCCGAGCACGGCAATCGCGCCGCCGGCCAGCCCCGCCGCAACCCCGATCACCGCCTGGTGCAGCAGGAACAGCGCGAGCTCGGCCGCACTCGGCTCGACTTCGCTGCCGCCGACCGTGAGCAGGCCGACCAGCAGGATCGTCAGCATCACCGCCATCGGGTCGTTGAGGCCGCTCTCCACCTCGAGCAGGGCGCCGACCCGCTGGTCGACCTGGACGCCGCCGCCGCGCAGCAGCAGCATCACCGCCGCCGCGTCGGTCGAGCCAAGCACGCTGCCGACCAGCAGCGCGCCCAGAAGCGGCAGGCCGAGCCACCACCAGGCAGCGAGCCCGGTGACGAGCGCGGTGATCACCACGCCCGCGGTCGAAAGCAGCAGCGCCGGCGCCAGCGCGAGGCGGAAGGTGGAAAGGCGCGTGCGCATGCCGCCATCGAACAGGATCAAGGACAGCGACAACGTGCCGACCAGATAGGTCGTGCGGTAGTCGCTGAAGCGGATGCCGAGCAGCCCGTTCTCGCCGGCCAGCATGCCGATGCCAAGGAACATCAACAGCAGCGGCGCGCCCATGCGCATCGCCAGCAGCGACGACAGGATTCCCGCCAGCAGCAGCCCGACGCCGAGCAGCAGCAGCAGATTGATCAGCGCGATTTCGGCCATGCGCGATCAGTATACGCGGGATGGCGATCGCGTCTTTGCCGGGCGCAGGCGCGCACGATATGCAGGCGGTGATGCTGCACCTCGTGAAACTGTGCGTCGGCTGCGCCAGCATCGCCGAGCTGGCGTCGTGGCAGGCGCGCCGCGCCCGCACCGACCCGCCGCTTCGCCACCGCACGCGCAGCATGCCGCGCCGCGCCGCCGAGATCGAAGGCCAGGGGTCGATCTACTGGGTGATCGGCGGCGCGATCCTGGCGCGCCAGCGGATCGAGCGCATCATCGAGGACCACCGCGACGACGGCACCCCCTGCGTCGGGCTGGTGCTGGACCGGGAACTGGTGGCGACGACGCCGCGGCCGATGCGCCCGTTCCAGGGCTGGCGCTACCTGGAGCCAGGCGATGCGCCGGCCGACCGGCCGGCCGGGCGCCCGGCCGGCATGGCCGAGGAGCAGGCAGCGTTCGGCGAGATGCCGGCCGAGATGCGCCGGGAATTGCAGGCGCTCGGCCTGCTGTGAGGTCACCAAAGCGGGAACGGCGCCGCGTTGTCCGGCCTGCTCACGCATTTGTGATCGACTGTCACCCGGGAAAGGCCGGGGTGCACGACAAAAAATCCCCGGCGCGGTGGGAGCGATTGTGTTTCTGAGGCATTATGCAACCAGAAGGTATTCGCACATGCCCTTCCCCCAGGGCGCGGAGCCTTCCTCCGGCGGCGACTTCTGGCCCAGCCCCCATCCTCCGGGCCGAAGGCAGTCCCCACCCGCCGGAATCGGGGCCCGTCGTTCCACGGCGGGCCCCGTTTTCTTTCCTGGCCGTTTCTTTCCCGCCCCAGGGCGCGCGCCATCGCCCCCTTCTCCGACCCCTCGCAGATGACTACTGAGTGCCGCGCATGTGCGGGATCGCGGGGCTTTGGATGCCGGGAGGCGGCGACCAGGGGGCGCGTGCGCGCGCCATGGCGGCCCGCCTTGCCCATCGCGGCCCCGACGGCGCCGGCGTCTGGAGCGATCCGCACGCCGCCATCGCGCTGGCGCAGCGCCGGCTGGCGATCATCGACCTGTCGCCCGGGGCGGCCCAGCCGATGGCGGACCGGTCGGGGCGCTTCGTCATCACCTACAATGGCGAGCTCTACAACTATCGGGCGCTCGGCGAAGATCTGGCGAGCCTGGGCTTTGCCGCGCGCGGCCAGAGCGATACCGCGGTGCTGCTGGAGGCGATCGCCGCCTGGGGGGTCGAGGCGGCACTGCCGCGGCTGAACGGCATGTTCGCCTTCGCCTGCTTCGACCGGCGGGACCGCCGGCTGTGGCTCGCCCGCGACCATGCCGGGATCAAGCCGCTGTGCTTCCGCGCCGGCGGCGGGACGCTGCTGTTCGCGAGCGAACTCTCGGCCCTGGTCGCTGCCGGCACCTTCACACCCGAGCTCGATCCCGACGTGGCCGGGCTGTTCCTGCGCGATGCCTCGGTGCCGGCCCCCTGGTCGGCGCTGATGGGCGTGCACCAGCTCCGCCCCGGCGAGGTGCTGGCCTTCGATGCACCCGACCGGATGCGGGCGCGCCGCTGGTTCGACCCGGCCAGGCTCGGCGAAACGCCGTACGCCGGCACCGCCGCCGCGGCCGAGGCAGAACTGGAAGCCCTGCTGGCCGATGCGGTGCGCCTCCAGCAGGTCGCCGATGTGCCGGTCGGCGCCTTCCTGTCGGGAGGGGTCGATTCCTCGCTGATCGCCGCACTCGCCGGCCGGCCCAGGACCTTCACCATCGGCTTCGCCGAAGCCGCCTATGGCGAACAGCACCACGCCGAGGCGATCGCGCAACATCTCGGCACCCGCCACGCGACGCGCATGGTCACGGCCGAGGATGTGCGGGCGCTGCTGCCGCGCGTGCTCGCGATCGACGACGAGCCGTTCGCCGATTCCTCGATCCTGCCGACCCTGATGCTCGCGGAGACCAGCCGCGAGGCAGTGACGGTCGCGCTGTCCGGCGATGGCGGCGATG
>JADYYZ010000202.1 GCA_020853405.1 Acetobacteraceae bacterium | reverse complement strand
GTCAACGACACGCCGGTGGCGCTCGCGACGCTGCGGCGGATCGCCGGGCTGCTGGTGGAAACCCAGGGCCAGCACGAGCAGGCGGGCCTGGCCGATGCAGCGACGCACCGCGACCTCTTGGATGCGTTCGCCGAGCTCGGGCCGCGGCGGGCGGAAACCCAGGCCGCCTGGCAGCGGCTCGCCGCCGCCCGCCGGGCGCTGGCCGAGGCGGAAGCCACGATCGCCGCCGCCCGCGCCGAGGAGGATTTCCTGCGCCACGCGGTGGCCGAGCTGCAGGCGCTGGCGCCCGAGGAAGGCGAGGAGGACCGGCTCGCCGCCGCTCGCACCGCCCTCCAGCAGAACGAACGCCGCGCCGAGGCGATCGCCGCGGCTCTTTCCGCGCTGGCCGGCGAACGCAGGCGCGGCGGGCGTGACCAGGGCCCCGGCAGCGCGCTCCGCGAGGCGGCGCGGTCGCTGGAACGCCTGCCGCCACCGCACGACGCGCTCGCACCGGCGCTATCGGCGATCGGACGGGCCGAGGACTCGCTGGCCGAGGCGATCAGCCTGCTGGAGCGCCAGGCCGCCGAGGCAGCCCCCGACCCCCGCCAGCTCGAACGCACCGAGGAACGGCTGTTCGCGCTGCGTGCCGCCGCCCGCAAGCACGTGGTCAGCGTTGCCGAGCTGGCCGCCCTCGCTGCCTCGCTGGCCGCGAGGCTCGCCGCGCTGGATGCCGGCGAGGAACGGATCGCGCGATGCCGGGCCGACCTCGCCGCCGCCGCCGCCCACTATGCCGCCGCGGCCGGTGCGCTGGGCGCGGCGCGTGAGGCTGCCGCCCTGCGCCTGGAACGCGCCGTCGCCAGGGAGTTCCCGCCGCTCAAGCTCGACCGCACGGTGTTCAGGGCGGTGCTGTCGAAACTGCCGGAGACGCAATGGGGCCCGGGCGGGACCGAATCCTGCGCCTTCCTGATCGCCACCAACCCCGGCACCGTGCCGGGTCCGATCGAGAAGATCGCCTCGGGCGGCGAACTCTCGCGGCTGATGCTGGCGTTGAAGCTGGTGCTGGCGCGGGGTGCTGCGGCCGGCACGCTGGTGTTCGACGAGGTCGATTCCGGCATCGGCGGCGCCACCGCAGCCGCGGTGGGCGAGCGCCTGGCGCGGCTTGCCGGGACGACCCAGGTCCTGGTGGTGACGCACAGCCCGCAGGTCGCCGCGCGCGCCGATGCGCAGCTGCGCGTCGCCAAGCGGGTCAGCGCCAGGGGCGCGACCACCATCGTCGAGCCGCTCGGCATCGCCGCCCGGCGCGAGGAGATCGCGCGCATGCTGGCCGGCGAGACCGTGACCGATGCCGCGCGGGCGGCGGCCGAAAGCCTGCTGGTCAGCCGGGCGTGACCGCAAGCAGGCCCGATCCCGCCGCCGAGCTCGCCCGGCTGGCCGCCGAGATCGCGCGCCACGATGCGCTGTATCATGGCCAGGACGCGCCGGAGATATCCGATGCCGAATACGACGCGCTGAAGGCCCGCTACCGGGCACTCCTCGGCGAACACCCCGAGCTGCGGCCGGCCGAGGACCCCGATGCCCATGTCGGCGCGCCGCCGGCGGAAGGTTTTGCGAAACTCCGCCACGCCGAGCCGATGCTGAGCCTCGACAACGTCTTCGACGCCGGCGCGTTCGAGGAGTGGCAGGCGCGCATCCGCCGCTTCCTCGGCCTTGCCCCCGACACCCAGGTCGCGATGGTCGGAGAGCCCAAGATCGACGGGCTTTCCATCAACCTGACCTATCGCGACGGCCGCTTCGTGCATGGCGCGACGCGCGGCGACGGCATTCTGGGCGAGGATGTCACCGCCAACCTTCGCACCATCGCCGATATCCCGCGCAAGCTCGGCGACGACGCGCCCGACCTGATCGAGATCAGGGGTGAGATCTTCCTCACCAAGACCGATTTCCTGGCGCTGAACGCGGCCCAGGAAGCGGCCGGCGAGAAACTCTTCGCCAACCCGCGCAACGCTGCCGCCGGCAGCCTCCGGCAGAAGGATGCCGCGATCACGGCCTCCCGGCCGCTGAAACTGTTCGCCTACGCGCTGGGTGCGGCAAGCCGCCGCCCCGCCCCGACGCACGCCGAATGGCTCGACCGGCTGCGCGCCTGGGGATTTTCGGTGAACCCGCTGTCCCGCCCGCTTGCCGACGCCGCCGCGGCGGCAGCCTTCCAGGCCGAGCTCGCCGATCAGCGCGCCGGCCTTGCCTATGACATCGACGGCGTCGTCTACAAGGTCGATGCGCTCGATCTGCAGGCACGCCTCGGCTTCGTCGGCCGCGCGCCGCGCTGGGCGATCGCCTGGAAGTTCCCCGCCGAACAGGCCACCACACGCATCAACCGCATCACCATCCAGGTCGGCCGCACCGGCGCCCTGACCCCCGTCGCCGAGCTCGAACCGGTCGGCGTCGGCGGCGTGCTGGTCAGCCGCGCGACGCTGCACAACGAGGACGAGATCGCGCGCAAGGATTTCCGCGTCGGCGACACCGTGATCGTGCAGCGCGCCGGCGACGTGATTCCGCAGCTGGTCGGCGTGGTCGCGGAGAAGCGTCCTCCCGGGGCCGAAAAATTCGTCTTCCCCGATCACTGCCCGGTCTGCGGCAGCCACGCCGTGCGCGCCGCCGACGAGGCGGTGCGCCGCTGCACCAACGGCCTCTCGTGCCCGGCGCAGGTGCAGGAGCGGCTGCGCCATTTCGCCTCGCGCGCGGCACTCGACATCGAGGGCCTGGGCGAGAAGACCGTGGTCGAGTTCTTCCAGGCGGGGTTGCTGGAGAGCCTGCCCGACATCTTCGACCTGCCCACGCACGAGGCAGAGATCGCCGCGCGTGAAGGCTGGGGCGCGGTTTCCGCGGCCAACCTATCGCGCGCGATCCGGGCGCGGCGCGCGGCACCGCTCGAGAAGTTCATCTTCGCGCTCGGCATCCGCCGCATCGGCGAGGCCAACGCGAAACTGCTGGCCCGCCACTATGGCAGCCTGGCGAGCTGGGAGCAGGCGATGCTGGCCGCACGCGAGGTCGGCTCCGACGCGCGGCTCGAACTCGGCAGCATCGCCGGCATCGGGCCCGCGATCGCGCAGGAGCTCGTCGACTTCTTCGACGAGGCGCGCAACGTCGCGGTGTTGGATGCGCTGGCGGCGCGGATGCATGTGCAGGACGCGGTGCGGACCGAGGGCGGCCAGCTGGCAGGCAAGATACTGGTCTTCACCGGCACCCTGGAGCGCATGACCCGCGACGAGGCCGGCGCGCGCGCCGAGGCGGCCGGCGCCAAGGTCGCCAAGAGCGTCTCACGCAAGACCGACTTCGTGGTGGTCGGTGCCGAGGCAGGCTCGAAGGCAGCGAAGGCCGCCGAGCTCGGCGTGCGCGTGCTGTCGGAGGATGATTTCCTGGCGATGGCGGGCGCTTCCGGGCCGGCGTGACGGCCGGCCCGGAGGCGGCGCGGCGGCCACCCGGCGGTGGCCCGGGCGGCGGCCCGGGCGGGGGCCTGGGCGGGGGCCGGCCTGGCGCCGCGCCGGAGAATGCCGCATCAGGCGGCGGCTGGCACGGTCTTCAGCGCCTGCTGCGCCTGGTCCGTCGCGTGTTCGGCGGCACCCCGGTCACCGCGGGAGATCGCGGTGCGGGCGGCCATGATGTGGTCGATCACGCCGGAAAGCGCACTCGCGCGGCTCGCCATGGCGGCATCACCCTCGGCGGCGGCGCGATCGTTCAGAACCGCGGTCTCGGCGCGTTCAAGCGCGACGCGGGCCGAGATCATGCGATCCTGCCTGAGGTCGCCCGCGGCGTAGCCGAGCTCGGCGTTGGCGCTGCGCATGTGCGCGGCGGCGTGCTCCACGCGGGCGGCATGGTGGGCGGGGCGGGCAGCTGCAGCCGCGGCAGCCGGGGTCGCGGCGTGTGTCGCGGCGGGCGTCGCGGCGGCGGGCGGCGTGGTGGCATGGGCCGCGGCGGCGGGTGGCGTGGCGGCCGACGGCTTTGCAGCCGGCGCAGTGCCCTGGGCCAGCGCCAGCGCCGGCGCCAGCAGAAGCGCGCCGATCCCGGCGGACGTGAAGACATGACGCGATGAGATGGACATGGCGGGTTGCCTTGCTCCTGAGGGAGCCGGCGTCTGCACCCGGTCGCACCAGGCGGCCGGCAGCGGCGCCGGAGACAGCAACGCTAGGCCGGCCCGGGTTACCGGATTTGCGGGTGCGGATTACCACTCGGTAATACTGGGCGCACGACGTTTTCCGCCGTCCTGCCCTCAATCGCCGGCGTTTCGCTTGGCTCGCCGCACCGGCGGCGGGCCGCATCCGCGGCCTCGGCTTGCGTCAAAGGCTCGTGCCGCTGCCGTAATCTCACCGCCCTTCCCGCGCCGCGGCCGAATACCAGAACAGCAGCTTGCGCTCGATCGCGATGAAACCACGATTGAGCGCGTAGCCGCTCGCGGCAAGCACCAGGATCGCGGCATACATTTCCGGCGCCCGCACCGCGAACTGCATCAGCACCAGGTAGTGGCCGATGCCGGAATCACCGGCGATCATCTCGCCGACCACGCCGACCACCAGCGCGAGCGCGAGGCTCACCCGCATGCCGGCCAGTATGAAGGGCAGCGTCGCCGGCCAGGTGATCGCAAGCATGATCCGCCAGCCCGGCACGCCCAGCGTGCGCGCCGACGCAACCAGGGTCGGATCGACCGAAGCTGCGCCCTGGTGGGTGCTGATCGCCACCGGGAAGAATGCGGACAGCGCGATGATCGCGAGCTTCATTGCGTCATCGACGCCCAGCAACAGGATGAGCGGCGGGATGATCGCCGGCACCGGGACCGGCCGCAGCAGCTCGACCAGCGGCCCCAGGCTCAGCGCCACCGCCCGCGACAGCGCCATCGCCAAGCCGGCGGCGATGCCGGCGGCGCTGCCGATGCCAAGCCCGACCGCCGCGCGCCACAGCGTTCCCGCAAGCCGCAAGGCAAGCTCGCCGCTGGCGAGGTCCTGCCAGCCGGCTGCCAGCACCGCGGACAACGGCGGCCAGTTGGGGCTGACCACCCAGCCCAGGCGCGCGGATGCCTCCCACAGCAGCAGCAGCGCCGCGACCAGCAGCCAGCCGGCGCCGCGGCGCACCAGGAGTCAGCCGGCGGCGGTGCGGAACAGCAGCTCCGCCACCGGCGGCAGCCGGCCGCCGATGCCGAACCGGCCCATCGCGCGGTGCACCGCCTCGATCGAGGCGGGCGCGATCGATTTCTCGTACATCGGCATGCCGATGCCTTGCAGCCGCGCGGGCGGAATCCGCGTGTAGCTGCTGATCAGCGCATCCACCGCTTCACCGCGGTTCGCCTCGACCCAGTCGACACCGCGATAGAGTGCGCGTGAGAATCTTTCCGCCAGCTCGCCATTCCTCGCCAGCCAGTCCGCCATCGCCGCATACTGCGCGATGGAACTGCCGGGCGCGGTGTCGCTGAATGTCCAGGCGATGCGCGCGATGCGATCGCCCATGCCGGCCAGCGCGCTCGACAGGAACGGCTCGTTGATCAGGGCGCCGTCGATCTGGTTGTTCACCAGCGCGTCCGCCATCTGCGGGAACGGCACTTCCACCATGCTCACGCGCCGCCAGTCGCCGCCCGTTTTCGCCACCCACTCGACGCCGCGAAGCCAGATGATGTTGGCCCTGGTGTTGCTGGCCAGGCGCCTGCCTTCGAAATCCTTGCCGGTGGCAAGGCCCGAACCCTTGCGCACGACGAGCGCGCTGATGTCGGGCGGCTGCTGGCCCGAGCGCACGCTGCCGGCGAGGAAGCGGAAATCGATGCCTTCCTGGATGCCCAGCAGGATCGAGACGACATTGGAAAACGCCACCTGGAACGTACCGGCGGCCAGCGCCGGCAGCAGCGCCGCACCGCCCGGTGCCGGCGCGGTATCGATCTCCAGCCCCTCGGCCGCGAAGTAGCCCTGCCGGATCGCTGCCTGCAACGGCGCGATATCGACCACCGGGATCACGCCCACCCGCAGCCTGGCCAGGCCCTGGGCTCTGACAGAGGGTGCGGCCAGCATGGCTGCGGCCCCCGAAAGCACGGCGCGGCGGAACGGGCGCATGGGAAATTCCTGGTCTCTATTGCGTGGCGGCGGCCTGGGCATGCTGCCAGCCAAGCAGGCGTCTTTCCAGGGCCACGAACAGGCTGTTCAGCACCAGCCCGACCAGCGCCAGGATGACGATCCAGGCATACATCTGGCGCACCCGGAAGCTGCGCTGCATGTCGAGGATCAGGAAGCCCACCCCCCCCGTCCCGGCCAGCATCTCCGACAGCGTCACCAGCACCAGCCCGAGCCCCAGCGCGATCCTGGAACCGGCGAGCACGAACGGCAGCGCGGCGGGCAGGATCACATGCAGCAATATCCGCGGAGGGCGGTGGCCGAACGTGCGCGCGGCATCCAGCAGCACCGGATCCACCCCCCGCACGCCCTGGATGGTGGCGATCAGGACGGGGAAGAACACGGCCAGCGCGACCGCGGTCACCTTCATCGTCTCGCCCAGGCCGAGGAACAGGATCAGCACCGGGATCAGCGCCGATTTCGGCAGCGGGCGGACCAGCTCGACCAGCGGCTCCAGAAGGTCGTGCATGGCGGGGAAGTAGCCCATGCAAAGCCCAATCCCGATCGCCACCACGGCACCGGCCGCGAAGCCCTGCGCCAGCCGCAGCAGAGTCTCTGCGAGCGGGGCGAACACCTGGCCGGTCGCGACCAGCTCCCACAGCACGAGGCCGACCGACGATGGCGGCGGCAGCAGCGCCCGCTTCACAAGGCCCGCGCCGACTGCCCATTCCACGAACAGCAGCAGCACGGCGATGGTGCCCAGGCCCCAGGCGATCGAGGCCAGGCGATCACGCCGCATCCTGGCGCCGCAGCAGCATCGACAGCAGATGGTGGCGAAGCTCCAGGAAGCGCTTCTGTTCGCGCGTGCCGATGGCATCGCGCGGGCGATCGAGGCAAACCTCGATCAGCTCGGCAAGCTCGCCCGGCCGATGCGTCAGCACCGCGATGCGGTCGGCCATGTAGACCGCCTCGTCGACGTCGTGCGTCACCAGCAGCACGGTCATCGGCTGGGCGAGCCGGATCTCCTGGATCAGCGCCTGGAGATCGAGCCTGGTCAGCGCATCGACGCTGCTGAACGGCTCGTCCATCATCAAGACGCGCGGCTCGGCGGTGAGCGCACGCGCAATCGCGACGCGCTGCTGCATGCCGCCCGAGAGCTGCCAGGGGTACTTCGTGGCGAATTTCTCCAGCCCGACGCGGCCGATATGGTGCATGGCGCGCTCGCGCACGTCCGTGCGCGAGAAGCCCCGATGCTCGATCGCGAAGGCGACATTGGCCAGCACGCTGCGCCAGGGCAGCAGTGAACGCGAATAGTGCTGGAACAGGTAGACGACCGACCGCGGCGGGGCGGTGACGGCGGCACCATCGAGCAACACCCGGCCGAAGCTGGCGGGAAGCAGGCCGGCGGCGATCTGCAGCAGCGTCGATTTACCGCAGCCCGAGGGGCCGAGGATCGCCATGAACTCATGCGCCTCGATGGCAAGCGAGATGTCGCGGATCGCCTCGATCTCGCCGTAGCGTCTGCCGACGCCATCGAGCACCAGCTGCGCCATCAGGTGCCCAGTCGCGGCACGCGGGGCTGCTCGTCCTTCAGCGCAACGCCGGACATGCCGGCCTGGAACATCGCGCCGACCAGCCACAGCAGCTTCGCCGCGGCCTCCTCATAGCCCAGCCCCTCGGGCCGGACGTTGCTGATGCAGTTGCGCTCGGCGTCGGTGCGGCCGGGGCGCGGGTCCCAGGTGAGATAGATGCCGAGCGAATCGGGCGCGGTCAGCCCCGGCCGTTCGCCGATCAGAACCGCGACCGCCCGGGCGCCGAGGGCAGCGCCGATCGGATCGCCGATCGCCACGCGCCCGAGCTCGGCGATCACCAGCGGTGCGACCGTGCTGCCACGGCGGCGGAGCGCCGGCAGCACGCGGGCGAGCAGCGGCGGCGCGTGGTGCTGCACGCCGCTGGCGCACAGCCCGTCGGCGATCACGATCGCGAGGTCGCAGGGGGCGTGCGGCAGCACCGTGGCATCGGCCAGCCGGCGGCCAAGATCGGGGCGCAGCAGATAGGTCGGCCGGTCGGGTGCGGCGCTGCGCACGAGCACGCTCGGCGCCGGCGCCAGCGCCGCCCGCAACGCCGCCGCATCGAGCGCCGAGTGCACCGCATCGCGCGCCCGCGCATGCGCTTCCAGGAAATCCAGATGCGCGCGCGTGGGCAGGGCGTTGCCGGCCCGGCCCAGCCCGACGCGGGCGGGCGTGAAGCGGCGAAGGTCGGCCCAGCGCGCAATGCCGCTCATGCCCCTGCCCTCACGCCAGCCCGATCAGTGCCGGCGCGAGCTTCTCCGGGATCAGCTCGGCGCCCTGTTCGGAAATGCCCATGCGGTCGAGCCAGGCTGCGAATTCGGGAGCCGGGCGCTTGCCCAGTGCCGCGCGCACCGCCAGCGCATCGTGGAAACTGGTGGACTGGTAGGAGAGCATCACGTCATCCGCCCCCGGCACACCCATCACGTAGGTGACGCCCGCGACGCCAAGCAGGGTCAGCAGCGTGTCCATGTCGTCCTGGTCCGCCTCGGCGTGGTTGGTGTAGCAGACATCCACCCCCATCGGCAGGCCCAGCAGCTTGGCGCAGAAATGATCCTCGAGCCCGGCGCGGATGATCTGCTTGCCGTCGTACAGGTATTCGGGGCCGATGAAGCCGACCACGCTGTTCACCAGCAGCGGCGAGAAGGCGCGCGCGACCGCATAGGCACGCGCCTCCAGCGTCTGCTGGTCGCAGCCATGGTGCGCACCCGCCGACAGCGCCGCCCCCTGCCCGGTCTCGAAATACATCACGTTGTCGCCGATGGTGCCACGGCCCAGCGCCAGGGCGGCCGCCCGTGCCTCGGCCAGCAGGCCAAGCGACACGCCGAAGCTGCGGTTCAGGGCCTCCGTCCCGCCGATCGACTGGAACACGAGATCGACCGGCGCCCCCGCCTCGATCGCCCGCAGGCTGGTGGTGACATGGGCCAGCACGCAGGTCTGGGTCGGGATGTCGTAGCGGGCGCGGATCGCATCCAGCATCCGCAGCAGGCGGATCGTGCTTTCGACATTGTCGGATGCCGGGTTGACGCCGATCACCGCATCGCCGGCGCCCAGCATCAGCCCATCCAGCACGGATGCGGCCACGCCCTGAAGGTCGTCGGTGGGGTGGTTCGGCTGCAGCCGTACCGAGAGCGTGCCGGCCAGGCCGATGCTGCTGCGAAAGCGTGTCAGCACGCGGCATTTCGCCGCCACCGCCACCAGGTCGGCGATGCGCATGATCTTGCTGACACCGGCCGCCATCTCGGGCGTGAGGCCGGGCGCCAGGGCAGCGAGCGCGGCACTGTCCGCCGCCTCGGAAAGCAGCCAGTCGCGGAACCCGCCCACCGTCAGCGCGCGCACCGGGGCAAAGGCTGCCCGGTCGTGGCGGTCGAGGATCAGCCGGGTGACGTCGTCGTCCTCGTACGGGATCACCGCCTCGTCGAGGAATCGTGCGAGCGGCAGGTCGGCCAGCGCGCGCTGCGATGCGACGCGCTCGGCGGCACTTGCCGCAGCCACCCCGGCCAGCGCGTCGCCCGAACGGAAGGGCGTGGCACGCGCGAGCAGCGTGCGCAGATCCCCGAACACATGGCGCGTGCCGCCGACCGTGTGGGCATAGGCCATGGCACAGGCTGGCATGGCGCGAGGCCATGCGGAAGCGGGGGATTTGGGGATGCCGCCGGTTGGCCCCTAGACTGCCGGCCAACCCCAACCGGAGCGCCACGCCCGATGCACGACCTGCTGCTGACCAATGCCCGGCTGCTGGACCCCGGATCGGGGCTGGACCAGAGGGGCGACATCGCCTTTGCCGGCGGCAAGGTGGCAGCGATCGGCGGCGGGCTCGACCGGGCGCAAGCGAAAAGCGTGCGCGATGTGGGCGGTGCCTATGTCGTGCCTGGCCTGATCGACATGCACGCCCACGTCTATCGCGACGCAACCGCCCTCTCGGTCGATGCCGACCTGCTGCTGCGCCGGTCGGGCACCACCACCGCGCTCGATGTCGGCAGCGCCGGCGCCGGCAACATCGCCGGCCTGTTCAGCCTGGTGCAGCCGGTGACCACCTGCCGCCTGCTCGGCCTCGTGAATATCGGCCATGGCGGCATCTTCGAGACCTGGCCCGGCTGTCACATGCCCGAGGTCGAGGATCTCCGGCTGCTGAACGTCAAGGCGTGCGCCGCTTCCGTGCGCAAGCACCGCCCCTTCACGGTGGGGATCAAGGTCAGGATCGGCCGCTCCTCCTCCGGCACGGCCGGCGCGGCGCCGCTGCACATGGCGATCCGGGCCGCCGAGATGGCGGCGGATTCCGACCACCCGTTCGTGCCGGTGATGGTGCATCTCGGCGGCGAACTGCCGCCCAGGCTCGAGGAGATCGTCGACCCGCTGCGCCCGGGCGATATCCTGACGCATTGCTGTTCCGCGAAGGACAACTCGGTGGTCGCGCCGGATGGCAAGCTGCGCGACGCCGCCCGTCGCGCCAAGGAGCGCGGCGTCGTCTTCGATATCGGCCACGGCATGGGCAGTTTCGGCTTCGATGCCTGCGCGCGGATGATGGACCAGGGGCTGGTACCCGATGTCATCTCGTCGGACGTGCATGTGGGCTGCGTCGATGGCCCTGCCTATGACGTGCTGGTGACCATGAGCAAGTTCCTGTTCCTGGGCATGAGCCTGCCGGAGATCGTGCGCCGCGCCACCACGACCGCGGCGAAGGCGATGGGCTGGCCCGAGCTCGGTGTGCTGAAGCAGGGCGGAATCGGCGATGCCGCGGTGCTGGAGATCGCCGACCGGCGCGTGACGCTCACCGATTCCATGGGCGCCACCCGCGTCGCCGGGCGCCACCTGGTCTGCCGCGGCACGGTTGCCGGCGGGCGCTGGATCGAGGCCGACCCGTCGCCGCTGCCGCCTGCCTGACCATGCCGACCTATCGCGATGACCCGCGCGTCGACCCCCTGATGCGGGCAGCCCTCGCCGCCTACGAAGCAGCACTGCTGCGGCTGCTGCCCGACCCGCCGGCGCTGCCGGACCAGCGCATGCGCACCGCCTGGGCTGCCGCGCGCCGGTCGGTGATCCAGGCCGACCCGCGTGATCATGGCGTCCGGCTCACGCCCTGGATCGGCGGCGAGGCGCGCCCCCGCGCCGTGCTGTTCCGCCCGCCGGAACCCCGGGGCATGGCGCCGGCGATCGTCTGGGTCCATGGCGGCGGCTGGTGCCTGGGCGGCATCGCCACGCTCGAGCATGTGTTCCGCCGGCTTTGCACGCTTACCGGCTTCGCGGTCGTCGCCCTTGAGTACAGGCTCGCGCCCGAGCACCCCTTCCCCGCCGCGCTCGACGATGTGCGGATGCTGTTCGGGCAGGATTTCTCCGCGGCGGGAATCGACCCAGGGCGGCTCGTGCTGGCGGGCGATTCCGCCGGCGGCAACCTCGCCCTTGCCTTCGCGCTGTCCGAGCGGCCGGCGCTGCGGGGCCTGGCACTCGCCTATCCGGTGACCGACAGCGACCTCGACACCCCGAGCTACCGCGAGTTCGCCGAGGGCTTCGGGCTGACGCGGGCGGCGATGGCGCTGTTCTGGCGCTGCTACGTGCCGGACGTGGCCGGCCGTGCCGACCCCGCGGTGGCGCCACTCGGGGCGCCGTCGCTCGCCGGCCTGCCGCCGGTGCACCTCCAGCTTGCCGGACTCGACGTGCTGCGCGACGACTCGCTGCGGCTGGAGGCGCGCCTGCGCGAGGCAGGGGTGCCGACCGAGACCCTGGTGGCACCCGGCCTGGTGCACGGCTATCTGAGCGGCGGGCAGGGCGTGCCTGCCTCGGCCGAGGCGCTGGCGGCACTGGCCGACTGGGCACGCCGCCGCCTCGCCTGAACCGTTGCGTCCGGCCTTGCCTGCGGCGACACTTCGCTTCCATGCGCCGCGTCCGCCACCCCCCCCGCGCCGACTTCGCCGCCCGCGCGGCCGAACTCGGGTTTTCCTTCCACACCATCGACGGCGCGCCCTACTGGGTGGAGGACGCGCACTATGAATTCACCGCCGACGAGGTGGATGCCCTCGACGACGCGAGTGCCGGGCTCGAGGAGATCTGCATCGAGGCCGTGGACCGGCTGGTCAAGGACGGCGGCGGCTACCACCTGTTCGGCCTTTCCGACCTCGCCTGCCAGCTGGTCGAGGCGTCGTGGCGCAACCGCCATCGCCACGTCTATGGCCGCATGGACCTGGCATTCGACGGGAGCGGACCGCCGAAACTGCTGGAGTACAACGCCGATACGCCGACCGCCCTGTTCGAGGCGGCGGTGGTGCAGTGGGAATGGCTGCAAGCCTTCGATTCCCGCGTGCAGCAGGAAGGCGGGCCGGACCAGTTCAACTCGATCCACGAGAAACTGGTCGAGGCCTGGCGGCAGTACGGCATCCAGGGGGCGGTGCATTTCACCTCGGTCGGGCCGGGCCTCTCCGCCTATGTCGAGGACCGCGGCACCACCGACTACATGCGCGATGCCGCCCACCAGGCCGGCCTTGCCAGCGTCGTGCTCGACATCGAGGCAATCGGCTGGAACGGATCGCGCTTCACCGATGCCGAGGGCCGGGTCATCGAAACGCTTTGGAAACTCTATCCGTGGGAATGGCTGGTGGCCGAGGAGTACGGCAAGCTGATCCCCGAAAGCCGCTGCCTGTTCATCGAGCCGGCATGGAAGATGCTGTTGTCCAACAAGGCGATCCTGCCGGTGCTGTGGCAGATGTTCGAAGGCCACCCCAACCTGCTGCCTGCCTTCTTCGAACCCGGCCGGATCGACGGGCCCGAGGTCTCGAAGCCGATCCTGGGCCGCGAGGGCGCGAACGTCGCGCTGGACGGCAGGCCCGAGACGCCAGGCGAGTACGGCACCCAGCCCCGCATCTTCCAGGCGCAGACCGAGCTGTTCCGGGCCGACGGCCAGCACGCGGTGGTCGGCAGCTGGCTGATCGCCGGCCACCCGGCCGGCATCGGGGTGCGCGAGGATACCTCGCCCGTCACCACCAACGCCTCGCGTTTCGTGCCGCACCTGTTCCGCTGAGGACGCCAGAGATGCCGGAACTGAGGTTCGACCTGATGGTTCTGCTGCCGAGTTTCCTCGCCTATTTCGGTACTGCGCTGGTACTGACCGGGCTGTTCCTCGTGCTCTACACGCTGGTCACGCCGATCGCGGAATGGCGCGAGATCCAGAACGGCAACGCTGCCGCCGCGGTCTCGCTTGCCGGCGCGCTGCTCGGCTTCGTGCTGGCGCTGAACTCGGTGATCACCCATTCGGGTGGGCTTGCCGACATGGCGGTGTGGGGGGCTGTCGCGCTGGTTGCCCAGCTCTGCGTCTTCTTCGCGGCACGGCTGCTCAAGCCCGACCTGGTGGTTCGCATCGGCGACCGCTCGATGAGCCACGCCATCCTGCTTGGCGCTGCCTCGGTCGCGGTCGGCCTCTTGAATGCTGCCTGCATGAGTTACTGATAGGATACGACGCTGGAGGTGCCGCCCGGCGGCACCAGGGAGGTGAGAATGGCAACCCGCCGCACACGCACGCTGCGCCTCGCGCTGATGGGCTCGATCGGCCTGGTCGGCACGCTGCCGCTTTCGGGGTGCGACGAGGCGCCGGAGGCACAGGCCTTCAGCACCGCCGAGGAATGCATCGCCAAGACCGGCCAGGACCTGATGTGCCGCGAGGCAGCAGCGCAGACCCAGGCCGCCAACACCCAGACCGCGCCGGCCTTCCGCAGCCAGCAGGCGTGCGAGGCCGCGTTCGGCAACTGCGCGCCGGCCGCCGCGCTGCCCTCGCGCGACCAGGCCGACGCGGCGGCCGCCATGGGCGACCGGCCGGCGGCAAGCAGCGGCGGGTCGTGGTTCATGCCGGCGGCGGCGGGCTTCCTGCTCGGCCGGGCCATGAGCAGCGGGCCGAGCCCCTACTACATGCGGCGCGACGGCGGCGCGGTGGCGTTCAATGGCGGGGTGCAGCAGCCGCTCGACCCGCGCTGGTTCCCCGACCAGCAGCAGCAGCAGCGCCAGTCCAACTACAGTTCGCGCTCGGGCTACAGCAGTTCGAGCTATTATCGCGGCAGTTCCGGCCGGTCGGGGTCGTCGGTCTCGCGTTCGGGCGGCTTCGGCAGCACGGCGCGGTCCTCGTCCTCCTCCTCCAGCAGCTGATCGCCACCAGGGATACCCAAGCCGCATGAAGACCCGCGCCGCCGTCGCCTGGGAGGCGAACAAGCCGCTTTCCATCGAGGAGATCGAGATCGAAGGCCCGAAGGCGGGCGAGGTGCTGATCGAGATCATGGCGACCGGCGTCTGCCACACCGATGCCTACACGCTGTCGGGCCTGGATTCCGAAGGGCTGTTTCCGGCGATCCTCGGGCACGAGGGCGCCGGCATCGTGCGCGAGATCGGGCCGGGGGTTTCCAGCGTCGACGTGGGCGATCATGTGATTCCGCTCTACACGCCGGAATGCCGCCAGTGCAAAACCTGCCTGTCGCGGCGCAGCAACCTGTGCACCGCGATCCGCACCACCCAGGGCAAGGGCGTGATGCCCGACAACACCAGCCGGTTCTCGTGCCGGGGGAACACGGTGTTCCACTACATGGGGTGTTCCACCTTCGCGAATTTCTCGGTGCTGCCCGAGATCGCGGTGGCGAAAGTGCGCAAGGACGCGCCGTTCGAAAAAATCTGCTACATCGGCTGCGGCGTCACCACCGGCATCGGCGCGGTGTTCTTCACCGCGAAAGTGTGGCCGGGCGCCAACGTCGCGGTGTTCGGCCTCGGCGGCATCGGCCTCAATGTGATCCAGGGCGCGCGCATCGCCGGCGCCGACCGGATCATCGGCGTCGACCTGAACCCGGCCAAGCGCGCCATGGCGGAAAAGTTCGGGATGACCGATTTCGTGAACCCCGACGAGGTCGGCCGCGACAAGGTGGTGCAGGCGATCGTCGATCTTTCCGGCGGCGGCGCCGATTTCAGCTTCGAGTGCATCGGCAACCCCGCGACCATGCGCCAGGCGCTTGAATGCTGCCATCGCGGCTGGGGCGAGAGCATCATCATCGGGGTTGCCCCATCCGGGCAGGAAATCGCGACCCGTCCGTTCCAGCTGGTGACCGGCCGGGTCTGGAAGGGGTCGGCCTTCGGGGGCGCGCGCGGGCGCACCGACGTGCCCAGGATCGTCGACTGGTACATGAACGGCAAGATCGACATCGACAGCCTGATCACGCACACCATGCCGCTCGAGAAGATCAACGACGCGTTCGACCTGATGCACAAGGGGGAAAGCATCCGCAGCGTCGTGATCTACTGATGGAGCTCCCTGCGTTCCTCGCCTCGCTGTCGGCGGCTGCCCCGCCCGCCGGGCTTGGCGCGCCGCTGGTCGCGCTGTGGCACGATGCCAGGGGCGACTGGCAGGCGGCCCACCAGGCCGTGCAGGCGCACGAGGGCGAGCCCCAATCCGACTGGGTGCACGCCTACCTGCACCGCAAGGAAGGCGACAACGCCAACGCCGGCTATTGGTACCGCCGCGCCGGCCGTGCGCCGGGCAGCGGCCCGCTGGCGGCGGAATGGCAGGCGATCGCGGCCGCCATGCTGGGCGCGGCCGCCAACGGCTGACGACCGGGCGGGGCTGACCGGCGCCGGCGCGAGGTTGCACCCACCGGGCCGATGGGCAAGGCTGCCGCGCACCATTCCGGAGGCTCTGCCCGTGCCCGACCGCCCTGCCCCGCGCCCACGCGGACGCCAGTTCTTCGCCAATCCCGGGCCGACCAACATCCCTGAATCGGTGCTGCGCGCGATCGACCGCGCGGCGGTCGATTTCAACGATGCCGAGTTCGTCGAGACCGTCTACCACCCCGCCCGTGCGGGGCTGAAGCGGGTGCTGGGCACCAGCGCCGAACTGTTCATGTACACCGCCTCCGGCCACGGCGCGTGGGAGGCGGGCCTCGCCAACCTGCTGTCGCCGGGCGACACCGTGCTGATCCCGGAAAGCGGCTTCTTCAGCGACCAGTGGGCGCGCATGGCAGAACGCCTCGGCCTCAGGCTTCGCAAGCTCGACGCCGACTGGCGCCAGGGTGCTGACCCGGCCGCGATCGAGGCAGCGCTGAAGGCAGATACCGCGCACGAGATCAAGGCCGTGTGCATCGTGCACAACGAGACCAGCACCGGCGTCACCCTGCCGCTTCCCGACATCCGCGCCGCGATCGATGCCGCAAGGCACCCGGCGCTCTACCTGGCCGACACCATCAGCAGCCTGGCCTGCATGCCGTTCGAGATGGATGCCTGGGGCATCGACTGCGCGGTCGGCGGCAGCCAGAAAGGGCTGATGCTGCCCACCGGCTTCAGCTTCACCGGCGCCAGCGCCAAGGCGATGGCGGCGCACAAGACGGCGAAACTGCCGCGCTTCTACCTCGACTGGACGATCATGATGGGAAGGGGGTTCCGCAGTTTCGTCGGTACCGTGCCGGTTTCCCTGTTCTACGGCCTGCAGGAAAGCCTGCGGCTGCTGGAGGAGGAAGGCAAGGACGCCGTGTTTGCCCGCCACGCGCGGCTGGCCGAGGGCGTGCGCCGCTGCGTCCAGACCTGGGCCGGCGCGAACGACGGCCCGCAGTTCTACTGCGTCGATCCGGGACGCCGGTCGAACAGCGTGACCGCCGTGCTGATGCCCGACGGCCACGATGCCGAGGCGGTACGCTCGATCGCGCTGCAGCGCTCCAACGTCTCGCTCGGTGGCGGGCTTGGCAGGCTCGGCGGAAAAGTGTTCCGCATCGGCCACATGGGCGACCTGAACGAGCCGATGGTGCTGGGCACGCTGGCCGCGGTGGAGCTGGCGCTGCGGCGGGCCGGCGTGCCGCACCAGAAGGGCGGTGTCGATGCGGCGATGGAGTACTACGCCGCCAGCTGAGCGCTACGCCGCCGCCTCCAGCAGTGCCTTGGTGCGCGGGTGCGAAACCCTGCCCTCGCGGAAGGCATCGGTCGCCAGCAGCTCGACGATCTGGCCATCCTCCATCACGGCGACGCGGTCGCACAGGTGCGCCACCACCGGCAGGTTGTGCGTGACCAGCAGGAAGGTAAGGCCGAGCGCCCCGCGGAGGTCGGCCAGAAGGTTGAGAATCTCGGCCTGCACCGAGACATCGAGCGCCGAGGTCGGCTCATCCAGCAGCAGCACCTCGGGTTCCAGGATCAGCGCGCGCGCGATCGCCACCCGCTGGCGCTGCCCGCCCGACAGCTGGTGCGGAAAGCGGAACCGGAAGCGTTCCGGCAGCGCCACCTCGTCGAGCACCTTGCGGATGCGCCGGTCGGTGTCGGCAATGGCGTGGATCGCCAGCGGTTCGCTGAGGCAGCGATCGACCGTGTGGCGCGGGTGCAGCGAGCCGTACGGGTCCTGGAACACCATCTGCACGCGGCGGAAGAAGCCCTTCGGCCGATCGGGCGGAAGCGGCGCGCCGTCCAGCGTGATGCTGCCCGTGTAGTCGCGGTTCAGCCCGGCCAGCGCCCGCAGCACGGTCGACTTGCCCGACCCGCTCTCGCCCACCAGGCCGAAACTCTCGCCCTTGCCGACGGCGAAGGTCACCCCCTTCACCGCGTGCACCGCCTTGAAGCGGATATGCAGGTTGTCGGTCGCGATCATGCTCTAAGCCAGCCAGGCCGGGTCGCGGTTCAGCACCGGCAGGCGCAGGGCACGATGCTCGATCGTCGGCAGGCACGCGAGCAGTCCTTGCGTGTACGGATGGCGCGCGTGCTGCAGGTCGCGCGCGGGCAGGGTCTCCATCACCCGCCCGGCATACATCACGCACACGCGGTCGCAGAAACCAGCCACCAGCGGCAGGTCGTGGCTGATCAGCATCAGGCCCATGCCGCGCGAGGCAACGAGTTCGCCGATCAGTTCCAGGATCGTCGCCTGCACCGAGGCATCGAGCGCCGAGGTGGGTTCGTCGGCGATCAGGAGATCGGGGTCGGGGGCGAGCATCATCGCGATCATCGCGCGCTGGCCCATGCCGCCCGACAGTTCGTGCGGGTAGGCGCCGAGCACGCGCGCGATGTCGCGGATGCGCACG
>JADYYZ010000201.1 GCA_020853405.1 Acetobacteraceae bacterium | reverse complement strand
TGGGGTGTGCCGCCAGCCTGGGATTGCACCAGCCCGGGCGTTTACCAGCCCCGGTTCACGCCGGCACGACCCGAAGGCGCGCTCAGGCGGCGGCGCCGGCTGCCTCCGCCTCGATGCCCTCGCCCAGCTGGAAGCGCACGAAGCCGGACAGCCTCGCGCCGGCCTTGGCGACCACCGCCTGCACGCGGCTTTCGCCATCGTGCACCCAGAGCTGCTCCAGCAGCACGACCTCCTCGTAGAACTTGCGCACCCTGCCGTCGACCATCTTCTCGATGATCGCCTCGGGCTTGCCCGAGGCGCGCGCCTGGTCGGCCAGCACGGCGCGTTCGCGCAGGAGCTCGGCAGGATCGACGGAAGCGATGTCGAGCGCCGCGGGGCGGGCGGCGGCGACGTGCATGCCGACCTCGCGGCCGAGCTTCAGCAGCGTCTCGCCGGGCTCGCCCTCGAGCGCGGCCAGCACCCCGATGCGGCCGAGGCCGGGCTTCAGCGCGTTGTGCACGTAGGTGGCGACCACGCCCTTGGGCACGGCAAGCACCGCGGCGCGGCGCAGCGTCATGTTCTCGCCGATGGTCGCGACCAGATGGGTGAGTTCCTCGGCGACCGTGCGGCCGTTGCCGAAGGGGGCCGCCTTCAGCGTCTCGAGATCGCCGCCGACCTCGAGCGCAAGCCGGGCCACCGGTGCCACGAACGCCTGGAACGTCTCGTTGCGGGCGACGAAGTCGGTCTCGGCGTTGACCTCGACGATGGCCGCGCGGTTGCCTTCGGAATAGACGCCGACCAGGCCCTCGGCGGCGATCCGGCCGCTCTTCTTGGCGGCGGCGGCAAGGCCCTTCTTGCGCAGCCAGTCGACGGCGGCCTCGATGTCGCCGGCGTTCTCGACCAGCGCCTTCTTGGAATCCATCATGCCGGCGCCGGTCTTGTCGCGCAGCTCCTTGACCAGGGCAGCGGTGATCTCGGCCATGTCGGTCCCTCCTCAGGCGGCCGGCTGGTCGGCCGGCGGCGCCTCGGCCGGCGGCAGTTCGGAGACCGGGATCTCCTCCGACGCGCCGATATCGACGCCCGAGGCAGCGAGCTCGGCCGAGATGCCATCGAGCACCGCGCCGGCCACCAGGTCGCAATAGAGCGTGATCGCGCGGAGTGCGTCGTCGTTGCCGGGGATCGGATAGGTGACGCCCGCCGGGTCGGAGTTGCTGTCGAGCACCGCCACCACCGGGATCTTCAGCTTCACGGCTTCCTCGACCGCGAGCTTCTCCTTGTTGGTGTCGATGATGAACAGGATGTCGGGGGTGCCGCCCATCTCCTTGATGCCGCCCAGCGCGCGCTCGAGCTTGTCGCGCTCGCGCGTCAGCATCAGCTCCTCCTTCTTGGTCAGCCCGGTCTCCTCGGCGGCGAGCTGCTCCTCGATCGTGCGCAGCCTTCGGATGCTGCCGGTGATGGTCTTCCAGTTGGTCAGCATGCCGCCCAGCCAGCGGTGGTTCACGTAGTACTGGCCGGAACGCTTGGCCGCCTCGGCGATCGTCTCGGCGGCGCTCTTCTTGGTGCCGACGAACAGCACGCGGCCGCCCTTGGCGGTGGTGTCGCGGACCGCGCCCAGCGCGCGCGCCAGCAGCGGCACGGTCTGCTGGAGGTCGATGATGTGCACGCCGTTGCGCACGCCGAACAGGAACGGCGCCATGCGCGGGTTCCAGCGGCGGGTGTGGTGGCCGAAATGCACGCCGGCTTCAAGCAGGCTGCGCAAGCTGAATTCGGGAATCGCCATGGGGCGGGAGCTCCTTCCGAACAGTCCGGTTCTGCCTCCGCGCCGCTGCCCCGGGGTTGGCGGGGACCGGACCCGACCGGTTGGGAAGGGTTTCGGCGCGTGTGAATTACCCGCCCTGGCGCAAGGCCCCGGCAGGCGGCGGCGGTATGGCCGATCTGGGCACGGTTGGCAAGGCCGGGGGGCGGCCGGCCCGCCCGCGCCGCGCCGCCACCAGGCGGCCGCCGCCCCGCCCCTTGGATACGCGCATCAGCCCCCTGGACGCCCCGCGCGCCGCAGCACCGTGACGAGCAGAACCGCAACCAGGCCGATGGCAAGACAAAGACCCGCCACCAGGTCGGAAGCCGCCGGCCGCAGCGCGAGCGCCGCGCCCACGACCGCCGTCCAGGCCAGCAACCCAAGCGCCAGGCGTTCGTCATCCACCAGCAGGCCCTGAATCTCCCGGGCGATGATTTTCAGGATGCGGATCATGCGAACTCGCCTCCGGCGATCGCGGCGCGGCGGCGCCTGCCGGCCCGCACGCCGACCAGCGCCGACAGCAGCAGCAGCAGCGCAAGCGCCGGGATCGCCGCGTCATGGCCTGGCCAGGCGATGCCCAGCCCCTCGCCGGTCCAGTAGATGCCGAAGGCGGCGATCAGGATGCCGACCGCGAATTTCAGGGTGTTCTCGGGCACCCGCGCCAGCGGCCGATGGACGGCAAGACCAAGCAGCAGCACCAGGGCCGCGGCGGCCGCGGCCCCGGCGACCGCCGGCCCCAGCAGCCCCGCCCGCCCGGCCGCGATCGCCAGCACGATGAACACCACCTCGGTCCCCTCCAGCAGCACGGCCTTGAACGCCGTCGCCGTCGCCACCGCATCGACGCCCCAGCGGTCGGAAATCGCGCCCATATGAAGGTTGGCCGCTTCGGTCCGGAACACCGCCGCCTCGTCACGCAGCGCGATCGCGCCGATCGCGCGCAGCATCGCCTTGGCCAGCCAGCGCATGCCGAACAGCAGCAGCAGCAGGCCGACAAGCAGCTGCATGCCGCGCACCGGCAGCCGCGCCAGCGCCGGCCCGAACAGCAGCGTCACGCCGGCCAGGACCAGCAGCGCGCCGCCCGCCCCCGCGAACGCGGAACGCCAGCCGCGCACGGTGCCGACCGCCAGCACGATCGTCATCGCCTCGACACATTCCACCAGCGCGGCAAGGAAGCTCGCTGCCACGGTGGGAACGACCTGGGTCAATCCTTCCATCCGGCACTCTCCCGGCGGCACATGCCGCCACGGATGCCGCCGGACGGGGGCCAGGAACCCGCCTCGGCGGCGGGTTCATCGCATGCCCCTACCGCGCTGGCCAGACCGCGGTAGGAGCTATCGGCGTCAGGGTCCTTTCCGGGCGACCCTTCGGCGGTTGTCGGGCAGCTCCATGCCCATCGAACAAATGATGCGCGGCACGGCGCACAGGCGCAAGCCTTACCCGTATCGCGCCATCGCGAGGTCAGCCACGTCGATCTCCGGTTTCTTGCCGGAAACCAGGTCGGCAATGACCCGGCCGCTGCCGGTGGCCATGGTCCAGCCCAGCGTGCCGTGCCCGGTATTCAGGAACAGGTTGCGATAGCGCGTCGGGCCGACCACCGGCGTGCCATCGGGTGTCATCGGCCGAAGCCCGGTCCAGAAACTGGCATTCGCATAGTCGCCGCCGTCGGGGAACAGGTCGGTCACGCTGTGCAGGAGCGTCGCCCGCCGCGGATCGCGCAGCCGCAGCGAGAAGCCGGCCAGTTCCGCCGTGCCGCCGACCCGGATGCGATCGCCCAGGCGGGTGATCGCGATCTTGAAGGTCTCGTCCATCACCGTGCTGACCGGCGCGCCCGCCTCGTTCTTCAGCGCCGCGGTGATCGAATACCCCTTCACCGGATAGACCGGGATGCGAAGCCCGAGCGGCCGCAGCAGCGCCCGTGAATAACTGCCGAGCGCCACCACGACGGCGTCGGCGCCGATCGCCTCGCGCTCGGTCCGCACCGCCTGCACGCGATCGCCGGAAACGTCGATGCCGTCGATCCGCGTGCCGTAGAGGAAACGCACGCCGATGCCTTCCGCCAGTGCCGCAAGGCGCTGGGTGAACACGTGCGCATCGCCGGTCTCGTCGCCGGGCAGGCGAAGCCCGCCCACGAACTTCTCCCGCACCCGTGCCAGCGCCGGCTCGGCGCCGATGCAGCCGGCATTGTCCAGCACCTCGTACGACACGCCGAGCTCGCCCAGGATTTTCGTATCCAGCCCGATGCCGTCGAGCTGCTTCTGGATGCGGAACAGCTGCAGCGTGCCCCTGGTGCGCTGGTCGTACTCGATGCCCGTCTCGGCGCGCAGCGCCTTCAGCACATCGCGCGAATATTCGGCGAGCGGCACCATCCTGCCCTTGTTGCGGCGGTACGCCGGCGTGGTGCAGTTCATCAGCATGCGCAGCATGAAGTCGTACAGCTTGCCGTCGAGCAGCGGCCACAGCACCAGCGGCCGGTAGCGCATCATCAGCCAGTGCAGCGCCTTGACCGGGATGCCGGGGCCGGCCCAGGGCGCCGAGTAGCCGGGCGAGACCTGGCCGGCATTGGCGAAACTGGTTTCCAGCCCGGCACCAGGCTGGCGATCGATGACGCTGACCTCGTGGCCCGCCTTCGCCAGGTACCAGGCCGACGCCGTGCCGACGACCCCGGCACCAAGAACCACTACCTTCATGATGCCCCTAGACCTCCTCGACCTCGGCGACGCCGGGAATCAGCTTCAGTGCCTGCGCGAGCCGCGGCGTTACCTGTATTCCACCCGGCAGCGCGATCTCCACTTCCTCGGCGGCAGCGGCACCGGCCAGGCGCGGCACCAGCACCACCCTGCCCCTGCCCCGCCCCGCCTGGTCGAGCAGGGTGCGGATATGGGGCACGCTGGCGCTCTCGGTCAGCCACACCCGGATGCCCTGGCCGGCGCGCGCGGCAGCGCGTTCCAGCGGCTCGACCTCCTCGATGGTCAGCCGCAGCGTCTCGCCGATGGTGCGGGCGGTGATCGTCATCACCACCAGATTACCCTCACGCAACGTTTCGCGCGATGCCGACAGCACCTCGCTGAAGGCGGTCACCTCGGCCCCGCCCGAGCCGTCGCCGAGACGCAGATACGCCATCGCGGTGCCGCGGCTGCTCCTGGTGGTGCGGATCGCCTCGATCGCGCCGGCGATGCGGAGCCGGCCCGCGCCGCCGGCGGCGCGCGCGCCGACGCTTGCGACCGGCACCACGCCGAGGCGTGACAGCGCCCTGGCATAGGCATCGAGCGGGTGCGCGGTCAGATGGAAACCGATCGCCTCGCGTTCGTGCACCAGCGCTTCCATCGGCATCCAGGGCGCGACCTCTGGCAGGCGCAGCTGCTGCGGATCATCGGTGCCGCCGAACAGCGCGATCTGGCTGGTCGCCCGTGCCTCGGCCGATTCCTGGGCGCGGCGCAGCAGCAGCTCGGCCCCTGCCAGCAGCCGCGCGCGGTTCGGCTCCAGCCGGTCGAACGCGCCCGCGCGCACCAGATTCTCGAGCTGCTGGCGGTTCAGCTGCCTCGCATCCACGCGGTCGGCGAAATCGGCGAGCGAGGCGAAGGGTGCCTGGTCGCACACCGCCCGCATCGCCGCGACCCCGACCTTCTTGATCGCGGCCAGCGCATAGCGCACGGCAAGGCTGCCATCCGGCTTCCGCTCGATGCGGAAATCGGCGTGGCTTCGGCTGATGTCGGGGGGCAGCAGCTCGACCCCGATGACCGCCGCTTCGGCCTTCAGCGCCGCCAGCTTGTCGGTGTTGTTGAGATCGAGGCTCATGCTGGCGGCCAGGAACACCACCGGGTGGTTCGCCTTCAGCCAGGCGGTCTGGTAGGCGACCAGCGCATAGGCGGCGGCGTGGCTCTTGTTGAAGCCGTAGTCGGCGAAGCGCTCCATCAGGTCGAAGATCTCGGCGGCCTTCGCGGCATCGATGCCGCGGCTGGTCGCGCCGTCGACGAAGATCTTGCGCTGCGCCTCCATCTCGCTCCGGATCTTCTTGCCCATCGCCCGTCGCAGAAGGTCGGCCGCGCCGAGGCTGTAGCCGGCCAGGATCTGGGCGATCTGCATCACCTGTTCCTGGTAGACCATGATGCCGCAGGTCTCGGCCAGGCAGTCATGGATCGCCGGGTGTGGCGCCTCCCACCGCTCGCCGTGCTTGCGCGCGCAATAGGCAGGAATGTTGGCCATCGGGCCGGGGCGATAGAGTGCCACCGCCGCGATCAGATCCTCGAACCGGTCAGGGCGCATCTGGCGCAGCACGTCGCGCATGCCCGCACCTTCGAACTGGAACACCCCGCCGGCATCGCCGCGGCCCAGCATCTCGTAGGTCTTGGCGTCATCGAGCGGCAGGTGCGCAAGATCGGCAGGCGTGCCGAGCTCCCGCAGATACGCCTCGGCCCGCTGCAGGATCGTGAGCGTCTTGAGACCGAGGAAGTCGAACTTCACCAGCCCTGCCTGCTCGACATGCTTCATCGAGTACTGCGTGACCAGGAAGTCGCTGCGCGGGTCGCGATAGAGCGGCACCAGCTCGACCAGCGGGCGGTCGCCGATCACGACGCCGGCGGCGTGCGTGCTGGCATGGCGATAAAGACCTTCGAGCTGCAGCGCGATCTCCATCAGCCGCGCGATGCCCTCGTCGGTGTCGCGCGCCTCGCGCAGGCGCGGCTCGCCCGCGATCGCCTCGGGCAGGGTGGTCGGCTTGGCCGGGTTGTTGGGGATCAGGGTCGCGATGTCGTTGACCCGGCCATAGGGAAGCTCCAGCACGCGCCCGACATCGCGCACCACCGCGCGCGCCTGCAACTTGCCGAAGGTGATGATCTGCGCGACCCGGTCCGCGCCGTACTCGCGCTGCACGTAGCGGATCACCTCGTCGCGCCGGTCCTGGCAGAAATCGATGTCGAAGTCGGGCATCGAGACGCGCTCGGGGTTGAGGAACCGCTCGAACAGCAGGCCGAAGCGGATCGGGTCGAGGTCGGTGATGGTCAAAGCCCAGGCGACGACGCTGCCCGCCCCAGACCCGCGCCCCGGCCCCACCGGGATCGCCTGCGCCTTCGCCCACTGGATGAAGTCGGCGACGATCAGGAAATAGCCGGCGAAACCCATCGTCTCGATGACGCCGAGCTCGTAGTCGAGCCGCTCGC
>JADYYZ010000200.1 GCA_020853405.1 Acetobacteraceae bacterium | reverse complement strand
GCATCTATAACTTCGTCACCAAGCGCGGTGCCTGCCGCGGCGCCAGGTCCAAGATCTCGTGGACGCAGGTCGAGACCGGCAGCGCCATCACCTGGAAATACCCCTCCTGCATCCTGCAAGGGGAAGGCTCGGTCGGCGAATTCTACTCGGTCGCCATGACCAACCATTTCCAGCAGGCCGACACCGGCACCAAGATGATCCATCTGGCGCCGAACACCAGCAGCACGATCGTCTCCAAGGGGATTTCCGCCGGACAGAGCCAGAACACCTATCGCGGCCTCGTGCGGATGATGCCGCGCGCGCGGAACGCGCGCAACCACACGCAGTGCGACAGCCTGCTGATCGGCGACCAGTGCGGCGCGCACACCGTGCCGTACATCGAAAGCCGCTGCCCGACCGCGAAGGTCGAGCACGAGGCCACCACCAGCCGCATCGCCGAGGATCAGCTGTTCTACTGCCGCAACCGCGGCATCTCGCAGGAAGACTCGGTCGGCCTGATCGTGAACGGATTCTGCAAGGAAGTGCTCGCCGCACTGCCGATGGAATTCGCGGTCGAGGCACAGAAGCTTCTCGCCATCTCTCTCGAAGGATCGGTCGGCTGATGCTAGCAATCCACGACCTGGCCGCCGCGATCGACGGCAAGGAAATCCTGAAGGGCATCTCGCTCGAGGTGGCAGCGGGCCAGGTGCACGCGATCATGGGCCCGAACGGGTCGGGCAAGTCGACACTGGGCTACGTGCTGGCCGGCCGCGAGGGCTACGAGGTGACGGCGGGCAGCGCGACCTGGAACGGCGCCGACCTGCTGGCGATGGAACCCGAGGAGCGGGCCGCGGCCGGCCTGTTCCTGGCCTTCCAGTATCCGGTGGAGCTGCCGGGCGTGGGCAACGCCAACTTCCTGCGCACGGCGTTGAACGCGCTCCGCCGCGCCAGGGGCGAGCCCGAGATCGATGCCATGCAGTTCCTGAAGCTCGCACGCGCGGAACTGAAGAAGCTCGGCATGGCCGACGAAATGCTGAAGCGCAGCGTCAATGTCGGGTTCTCGGGCGGCGAGAAGAAGCGCAACGAGATCCTGCAGATGGCGATCCTGCAGCCGAAACTCGCGATCCTCGACGAGACCGACAGCGGCCTCGACATCGATGCCCTGCGGATCGTCGCCGAGGGTGTCAATGCGCTGCGCGCGCCGGATCGCGCGATCGTGGTGATCACGCACTACCAGCGCCTGCTCGAGCTGATCGTCCCTGATGTCGTGCATGTGCTGGCAGGCGGGCGCATCGCGCGGACCGGCGGGCGCGAGCTCGCGCTCGAGCTCGAGGCCAAGGGTTATTCGGGGCTCGGCCTTGCTGCCTGACACCGCCATGACGACCGCCGACCGAGCTGGTGCGACACGCACCGTCGATGCCACCGCCGTGCCATGGCTTGCGCGCTATCACGGCCTCAGCACACGCCTGCCGGCCGGCGCGCTCGGCTGGCTCTCGCGCCTGCGCGAGGAGGCGGCGACGTCGTTCTCGGCCCGCGGCTGGCCGACGCGGCGCAACGAGGCCTGGAAATATACCAACCTGCGGGCACTCGCCGCCGAGGAGTGGCACGAGCCGCTGGCGCCGCTCGATCCGTCGCTGCCGGTCGCCATTCCGGAGCTCGGGCCGGTGCGCGCGGTGATGGTCGATGGCCGCTTCCGCCCCGACCTGTCCTCGCTGGCCGGGCTGCCGGCGGGGGTGCGGGTGCGCGGGCTGCTGCACGCGCTGGCCGAGGATCCCGAGTCCATCGCCGGGCGCCTCGGCGCGCTGGCGGAGATCGAGGCGCACCCGTTCGCCGCGCTCAACACCATGCTGATGGCCGACGGGATCGTGATCGAGGCGGCCGCAGGCGCGCGCTTCGACGGCGTGCTGCACATCGCCTCGATCGGCACCGCGCCGGGCGGGCGGGCGGTCGCGTTCCACCCGCGGGTGCTGGCGGTGCTGCACCAGGATGCGCAACTGGTTCTGGCGGAGAGCGCCGAAGGTGCAGCCGGCGCGACCTTCCTCGACAACCCGGTGAGCGAGGTGATGCTGGCGGCGGGCAGCCACCTGACGCATGTGCGGCTGCAGGACCTGCCCGAGACGGCATCGCAGCTGGCCACCGCCTATGTGCGGCTGGCCGAGGGCGCCACCTATGACAGTTTCGTGCTGGCGCTCGGCGCCGGGCTTGCGCGCAACGAGATCCACGCCACCCTCGCCGGCCCCCGCGCCACCTGCCACCTGAACGGCGCGCAGCTGCTGCACGGCACCCGGCACGCCGACACCACCACCGCGATCGAACACGCCGCGCCCCGCTGCGCCAGCCGCCAGACCTACAAGTCGGTGCTGGCCGATGCCGCGCACGGGGTGTTCCAGGGCCGCATCCATGTGCACCAGGCAGCCCAGAAGACCGACGGCTACCAGATGAACCAGGCGCTGCTGCTGAGCCAGCACGCCGAGATGGATTCCAAGCCGCAGCTCGAGATCTACGCCGACGACGTGAAATGCTCGCACGGCGCGACCGTGGGCGAGCTGGACGAGGACCAGCTGTTCTACCTGCGCTCGCGCGGGATCCCGGCGGATGCCGCGCGGGCGCTCCTGGTGCAGGCGTTCCTGGCCGATGCGCTGGAGCTGGTCGGCGACGAGGCGCTGCGCGAACGGCTGGCCGAGGCGACCGGGCGCTGGTGGAATAGGGTGTCCGCCGCATGAGCGACGTGGCGGCACCCGCGCGCTTCGATGTCGATGCGATCCGGGCGGAGTTCCCGATCCTGGCCGAGACCGTGCGCGGCAAGCCACTTGTGTTCCTCGACAGCGCCGCCTCCGCCCAGAAGCCGCGCGCGGTGATCGAGGCGATGACCTGGTCGATGCAGCACGCCTACGCCAACGTGCATCGCGGCCTGCACTGGATGAGCGAGCGCGCCACCGAGGCGTACGAGGCCTGCCGCGATGCGGCACAGCTGCTGCTGAACGCGCCGTCGCGCGACGAGATCGTGATCACGCGCAACTCGACCGAGGGCATCAACCTGCTCGCCCACAGTTTCGGCTCGCTGCTGCGGCCGGGCGATGCAGTGCTGATCAGCGCCATGGAGCACCACAGCAACATCGTGCCCTGGCAGATGCTGCGCGCACGCAGCGGCATCGAACTCCGCGTCGCGCCGATCACCGATGCCGGCGAACTCGACTTCCCGGCGTTCGAGGCACTGCTGGCGGACGGGCGCGTGAAGCTGGTGGCGATCACCCACATGTCGAACGTGCTGGGCACGCTGACCCCGGCCGCGCGCATCGTCGCCGCCGCGCACGAGGCCGGGGCGAAGATACTGTTCGATGGCAGCCAGGCGGTGGTGCACCGGCGGGTCGATGTGCAGGCGCTCGATACCGATTTCTATGTCTGGACCGGGCACAAACTCTATGGCCCGACCGGCATCGGCATTCTCTATGGCAGGCGCCAGCTGCTGGAGGCGATGCCGCCGTTCCTCGGCGGCGGCGACATGATCTCCTCCGTCACGTTTGCCGAAAGCCGCTGGGCGGCACCGCCGCACAAGTTCGAGGCGGGCACGCCGCCGATCCTGGAAGGGATCGGGCTGAAGGCCGCCATCGACTGGTTCCTGGCACTCGACCACGGTGCGATGGAAGCGCACGAACGCCTGCTCACCGAACACGCGATCGCGCGGCTGTCGGCGATCCGGGGCGTGCGGGTGCTGGGCAGCGCGCAGGACCGCGGCGGCGTGGTCTCGTTCACGCTGGCCAACGCGCACGCGCACGACGTGGCGACGCTGCTCGACCGCCAAGCGATCGCGGTGCGCGCCGGCCATCATTGCGCGCAGCCGCTGATGGAGCGGTTCGGCATCGAGTCCTCGGCGCGGGCGAGTTTCGCCGCCTACACCACGCTGGCCGAGATCGACCAGCTGGCCGAGGCGCTGGAGCGGGTGCGGGGGTTCTTCGCATGAGCGCGGCGGCCACCTTCGACGACGTGCGCGAGCTCTACCAGGAGATCATCCTCGATCACGGCCGCCACCCCAGGAACCACCGCCGGCTCGACCGGCCCGACGGCAGGGCCGATGGCGACAACCCGATGTGCGGCGACCGGATTTCGGTCGAGGTCGAGCGCGACGCCGGCCTGCGGCTCAAGGATATCGGGTTCCAGGCGCGCGGCTGCGCGATCTGCATCGCCTCGGGCAGCCTGATGACCGAACTGTGCCGGGGCCATACCGCCGAGGAGGTCCATGCGCTGGCCGCTTGCGTGCGCGAGCTGGCACGGACCGGGACCGCGCCCGCCGCCGAGGGCTGGATGGCCGAGGCGCTCGAGCGCCTGGCGCCGCTTTCCGGCGTCGCCGCGTTTCCCAGCCGGGTGAAGTGCGCGACCCTCGCCTGGCACACGCTGGAGGCCGCCCTGGGACCGGGCGGGAAGGTGAGCACGGAATGACCGACGACGGCGCAGGCCCTGCGCTCCAGGGCAGCAGTTGGACCCCGGATGGCGAGGTTGCCGCCCCGCCGCCGACCGAACCCAGCGAGACCGCGCTGATCGATGCCGTCAGCCAGGTCTTCGACCCGGAAATCCCGGTCAATATCTACGAGCTCGGCCTGATCTACGCGATCGACATCGGCGCCGACGGGCACGTGAAGATCGAGATGACGCTGACCGCGCCGAACTGCCCCAGCGCCCAGGAGATGCCCGACCAGGTGAAGGACGTGGTCGAGCAGGTGCCGGGCGTGAAGTCGGCCGAGGTCGAGGTCGTGTGGGATCCGCCGTGGGACCCTTCGCGGATGAGCGAGGAAGCCCGGCTGCAGCTCAACATGTATTGATCCCGCGTGCCGG
>JADYYZ010000199.1 GCA_020853405.1 Acetobacteraceae bacterium | reverse complement strand
CCGCCGGCCGCAGGCTCGCCAGCTCGAAGCCCTGCGCCATGCTGGTGGCCTGCGACTCGGACACCGAGAGGATCAGGCGCACGTCGGGGCGCAGGGTGATGGCGTCGAAGAACGGCGACATGCCGGTAGCCGTGGTGCCGAAGACGTTGCGGATGCCGGCCGCGCGCAGGGTCTCGACGAACACCTCCGCCCCGGTGCCCTTCATGCGCGTGCCGGCCGCCGGCAGCGGCTGCGCCAGCGCCACGCCGGGGTCGAGCGCCGAGGCCACGGCATCGGCCGCGGATGCGGAAAAACCGAGCGCCGCGAGGCCCAGCGTGAAATCCCGTCGCGAGAGCCCGCCGTCGGCAAAGCGCTTGACCAGACCACGCATCATCAGGCTCCTTCCACGACGGCGGCGCGCGCCCTGCCGCGCGCGTCACGGCGCCAGGCCGCCAGCGCCGCGCCGAACACCAGCAGGTTGACGGCTCCCATGAGCACGAAAGGCGCATGCGGCCCCACCACGTCGAACAGCTGGCCGCCGGCGACCGTCAGCAGGATCTGGCCGGTGGAACCCGCCAGCGTGAAGGTGCCGAGCACCGCGCCGCGGTCCTCCGCCGGCGCCTCCTGGCCGATCAGCGTGCCGGCGCTGACCACGGCGCTGGCCTCGCCGAGGCCGGCGACGATCACCGCGAGGATCATGGCGCCGCCGAGCGGATCGTCCACCAGCCCCAGCGCCAGGTAGCCCACCGCGGCGGCGGCAAAGGCGATGGCGACACCGGCCAGGCGCGGCAGCCGGTCGAGCACCAGCCCCATGCCGAAGGACCACAGCAGCCCGACCGCCTGCGAGATGCCGAAGACCATGCCGGCCCGGGCCGTCGCCGCGCTGACGCTCATGCCCGCAGCGAGGCCGGCCTGCACGATCCACAGCGACAGGAACGTGGTGATGACCGTCAGGTCGCTGCGCGCGGCGAAGGCCGTCAGGTAGCCGAGCGCGACACGCGGCCTGGCACGGCCGATGGCCACGCCGCGCAGCGTCAGCCGCAGCGGATTCGCGCGCGCCCGTGCCGCGGGTTGCGCCGGCGCGCGCAGCCCGGCCCGCATCAGCCAGGCCAGCAGCAGCACCGCCAGCGCCAGCACCCAGAAGCTCAGGCGCAGCGCCATGACCTCGCTGAAGCCGTTGCTGGCGAACACCAGCGGCAGCTTGGCGAGCACCGTCGCGGTGACCACCACGCCCAGCCCGTTGCACACGCCCACCGCGCCCATCCAGCGCCCGCGCGAGCGCTCGGCGACATACTCGGCGATCGAGGTCGAGAGCATGACGATGGCGGCGGCCATGCCGACCGCGTAGAGCAGCCGCAACGCCACCAGCCAGGCGACCGACGGCGCCAGCGGGTACACGACGAAGCCAAGCGCCATGATGCCGAGGCCGGCGATGAGCACCGGCCGGCGCCCGACGCGGTCCGACCAGGCACCGACCCCGGCGCCGAGCAGCACCACGGTGATCTCGCTCAGCGAAACGAGCAGGCCGGAGAGCGCGCCCTGCTGGTCCGTGGGGATGCCGAGCACATGGAACAGGTACGGGTTGACGAAGCTCAGGAAGGTGACCAGACCGATGGTGCTGAAGGTGCCGAACAGCAGTGTCGCGGCATTGCCCCGGCTGGTGCCCGCAGAGAGATGGAAGGGACCGAGGCGTGCTGGCGCGGCCTCGAGCGACCCGGCCTGTGCGTTGTCCATGCTGCCTTCTCCCCCCGGCGCTGTCACCGCAGTCTGTGCCGGCGACGGTGTCCCGGGCAAGCGGCAGGGTGTCGCAGAGCCGTTGGCACGCGGCGCTGGCGGTCGCCACGGCAGTTGCTACAATCCTGGCAGGCACGGAGCGGCAGGCTGCGCCGGTCCGTCATCAGTCCCTGGGGAGGGAGAGCGTCGTCGCGGGGGATCGCGGGCGCCGGAGTCGGGAAGGCCGGCGGCAGCCGGCCTTCCCGGCCACTCAGGCCTGCCCCCAGCCCGGCATCGCCTTCAGCTCGAGGAAGGCCTCCAGCCCGAACTCGCCCCACTCGCGGCCATTGCCGGATTGCCTGTAGCCACCGAAGGGCGCGTGCAGGTTCATCGGCGCCTCGTTCAGATGCACCATGCCGGCGCGGAGCTGCCCGCCGACGCGGCGCACCTGCGCGGGGTCGCTGCCGGAGACATAGGCCGCGAGCCCATAGCGGCTGTCGTTGGCGATGTGCAGCGCCTGCGCCTCGTCGCCATAAGGCATGATCGCCAGCACCGGGCCGAAGATCTCCTCGCGCGCGATGGTCATGCCGGCATCGACGCCGGCGAAGATCGTCGGCCGCACGTAGAAGCCGCGATCCAGGCCGGGCGGGTGGCCGGTGCCGCCCAGGGCCAGGCGCGCACCCTCGTCGATGCCCGACTGGATCAGCCGCTGGATGCGCTCGTACTGATTGCGGCTGATGACCGGGCCGAGATCCGTGGCCGGGTCGGCCGGATCCCCGGTGCGCAGCGCCGCGGCGGCCTCGCAGGCCAGCGCCACGGCCTGGTCGTGCAGCGCCCGCGGCACCAGCATGCGCGTGGGCGCGTTGCAGGACTGGCCGCTGTTCTGGAAGCACTCGCGCACGCCCCAGCTGACCGCCCGTCCGAGCACTCCCTCGTCGAGGATGATGTTCGGCGATTTGCCGCCGAGCTCCTGGTGCACGCGCTTGACGGTGTCGGCAGCGGCCCTGGCCACGGCGATGCCGCCGCGGGTGGAGCCGGTGAAGGACACCATGTCGATCCCCTCATGCGCCGCCAGCGCCTGCCCGGTGTCCGCGCCATCGCCCTGCACCAGGTTGAAGACGCCGGGTGGCACGCCGGCCTCGTGGAGGATCTCGGCGAAGACCAGCGCCGACAGCGGCGCGAGCTCGCTCGGCTTGAGCACCATGGTGCAGCCGGCACCCAGCGCCGGGGCGACCTTGCAGGCGATCTGGTTGAGCGGCCAGTTCCACGGCGTGATCAGCCCGCATACCCCGATCGGCTCGCGCTGCAGGCGCAACCGGCCACGGTCCTCGGTGAAGGGGTAGCGCGCGAGCACCTCGACCATCGCCTGCATGTGGCCTGCGGCGAGCCTGGCCTGGGCCCGCCGGGCGAAACCGATCGGCGCGCCGAGCTCCGCGGAAATGGCCCGCGCAAGGTCCTCCCGCCGGCGTTCACAGCGCTGCGCGATGGCGGCGAGCAGCTCGCGCCGCTCGGCGACGCTGCTGGCGGCAAAGGCCGGGAAGGCCTGGCGCGCGGCGGCGACGGCACGGTCCACGTCCGCCGCCCCGCCGAGGACGATGCTGCCCACCCGCTCCCCGGTGGCCGGGTTGGTCAGCGGGTAATCGCGCGGCGCCGCCGCTTCGACCCAGCGGCCGCCGATGTAGAAACGGCGATGCGCCTGCATGCACCCCTCCACCGGGCCGGCCGACCGGTTCCTCTGACCCGTCCCTCTGACCCGTTCCTCTGGCCGGGCACGCATTGTATCGTGCGCGCTCCGCCGGACAGCCTCCAGCCCGGACCGCGCATGAACCACCGTCGACTCCTCGTGCTCCTGCTGCTGGCCACGGCCATCCTCGCCTGGGTGATGCTGGATGCCGGCCGGTTCCTCGGCATCGAGTCCCTGCAAAGGCACTATGCGGAACTGCGCGCGCAGGCGGATGCCCACCCCCTGGCGGCCCCGCTGCTGTTCTTCGCCGCCTATGTGGCCATCGCCGCCACCGGCATTCCCGGCGGGGCGCTGGCCTGCACGCTGGCCGGCGGTGCGCTGTTCGGCCT